>JADGPB010000197.1 GCA_017882655.1 Propionibacteriales bacterium | reverse complement strand
GCCGCCACGCGCGCGTCGAGAGCAACAAGCCTGTCGTACAGCCTTCCGTCCAGCATGATCGCGTCGTGGTGCGCGGCCAGCCTCGGCGACATCTCCTCCTCGATCGCGTCGAAAGCCTCGGTGGTGTCGGCCTGTTTGAGCGTCCAGAAGCCCATCGCGGCGCGGCTCAGTAGCTGACCCGACCGCTCCCAGGCGTCCAGCACGTTCTCGGCGGTCGGCGGCGTCGGATCGGTCGCGATCGCATCGAGCTCGGCAAGCTGCTCGGCCATGCCGTCACTCAGGGCAGCTCGCCAGTCGTCGGCAGTGATGACGGCGAAGTCCTGGAGGGCGTAGGGCAGCGTTGTAGACGCGACGGGGTTGGTCACGGGAACTCCTTTCAGCGGCCCCATCCTGGCAGGCGAAGGGGCGAACCCAAGGCCCATGCGCGTCACAGTGCGGTCACGGTGCTCATGGGGCGCTGGTGGCCGTTTTTGAATCGTCGTATCGGTACCGCCATCGGGTCCGAACCGCCTACAAGGGGCGTTGGTCCCCTTGGTGGTACCGATATGACGATTCCCTAGCCATGAACCGGCCCATCCACAGGCTTGGCAGTTCTCCACAGGTCCGCGATTCCCTGACGGATCAGCCCGTTTCTGCCGACTGTCTAGGTGTGAAGATCGAGACGCTCCTTGCCACCGCGGGTCCGGTGCTCTGCCGGCCCGCACTCCCAAAGGCCCAGCAGCGAGCGCTCACCAGCGCCTTCGCGGTGGGGCGGGTCGTGCGGCTGCTGCCTGGCACGTACGTGCCCCGGGAACTCGTTGACGACTTCGCCACGAGGGTGCAGGCGGTCGCCGCGTGGAACGCGCGAGCGGTGGTGACAGGTGCGGCGGCAGCGCGCATGACGTTTTGGCCGACCCTCCACGTGGACGTCATCGATGTGGCGCTCCGGGGGCGCGTTCCCGACGCGCAGGGCTATCGCTTCGAGCGTCGCCGTATCGATCTCGAACACGTGGTCTTCGTCGGGGATGTACGGGTCGCGGCGCCAGCCCTCGCGGCGATCGACCTCGTCGAGTCGATGGGCGGCGATGCGATCGACACCTGCCTTCGGTCTCGCCAGGCCCGGTTGTCCGACCTCTGGGCCGCTGCGCGGGCACACCCGCATCGGCGCGGGAATGCCGAGCTCCAGCGCTTGCTCCGTGACTCGAGAGACGAGCCCTGGTCGGCAGCCGAGCGCCGCGGCCACCGGCTCCTGCGTCAGCATCGGATCGTCGGCTGGAAGGCCAACCACGAGGTACGAGTCGCGGGGAGGCGCTACTTCATCGACATCGCCTTCCCCCAGCAGATGCTCGCCGTCGAGATCGATGGGAGGTTCCACGAGGACGATCGCGACGTCTTCGAAGAGGACCGCTTCCGCCAGAACGCCCTAGTCAGGGCCGGCTGGCGGGTGCTCCGGTTCACGTACGCGATGCTCGTGCACCGCCCCGAATACGTCGTTGCCCTCATCCGAGCTGCGCTGGTCAACGCATGAGTCGTCAGATCGGTACCGCAATCGCGACGAAACCGCTCGGAACTGGGTTGGACCTGTTTGGCGGTACCGATATGACGATTTCGTCGCGCGTCGCAGGCTGCGGCGCATCATGGCACCGGCTCACTGCGGGAGAGCTCAGCCGGTCGCCGGCTGTTCGCCGCCCGGTCTCCGGTCGGCCTTCCGCATCGTGGACAATGGCTTCCATGACGTTGATCTGGGCACACCGGGGGGCAAGCGCGAAGGCGCCGGAGAACACTCTCGCGGCGTTTCGGATCGCACACGAAATGGGCGCCGACGGTGTCGAGCTCGACGTACAGCTCACGGCCGACCGCCGCGTGGTGGTTATCCACGACGAGACGCTGGACCGCACGACGACAGGCACGGGTCCTGTCGTCGAGCGCACGCTCCGTGAGGTGAAGGCCTTCGACGCGAGTGGCGGCCGGGAAGGTTTCACCGGCGAAGCCGTACCGACGCTCGAGGAGGTCCTCGAGCTCGTCGCCCCGACCGGGATGACCGTCAACATCGAGCTCAAGAACAGCATCGAGCCGTACCCGGGCATCGAGCAGGCCGTACTCGATATCGTCGACGGGTTGGGCATGAGCGAGAGGATCATCTACTCGTCGTTCAACCACATCAGCGCCACCCGGCTCGCACGGTCCTCGCACCGGGGCTCGGTAGGCCTGCTCTTCTCCGACGTGCTCGCCGAGCCGTGGGACTACGCGCAGCGCCTCGACATGACGGCGTTGCACCCGCACTGGAAGTACGTGTCGTTCGTGCCGGAGACCGTCGAGCGTTGCCACGCCCTCGGCATGGCCATCAACGTGTGGACCGTCGACAACCCCGAGACCGTACGACGTCTTGCCGATCTCGGCGCGGACGCCGTGATCACCAACCACCCCGACGCCGCCCGCGCGGCGCTCTGACGAGCTCTCAGCTCCACTTCCAAGCGTTCAGCACTGATGTGGCTGCTTCCATCACGGCGTCGTTGGTCTGGGGGGTGGCGATGAGCCGTAGCAGGTCGCTATGGCCGGTGGTGGTGTCCACGCAGACGTACGTCAGGACGACCGTCATGTTGCGTTCGTCCGAGTGGACGTTGATCTTGACGGCAGTGGCTGCCTTGCCCGCCCAGGTGTGCCCTGGAAGGTTGACGATGTCCTGATCGGACTTGGTGGTCAGAATGAGGGTGGTGCAGTTGTCGAGCGCCGCTCGCTCGTAGCCGGAGTGGTAGTCGATCGTGTCACCCGAGGCGTTGAGGATCTGACCCGAGTTGGACCCTCCGTTGTAGTTCCCGATCTTCCAACCGGTCGGAAGTGCGGTGGTGATGGCCGAGCCGGTCGAGGTCCAGCCGGTGAGCGTCGTGCCGTCGAGGCTGAACCCCTTCTTCGTCGACGAGGCCACAGTCGGGTTGGAGGACACCTTCGCCGACGCGGACGGAGCCGCAGAGCTGGGACCGGCTGCAGCGGCGGTGACCGCGGGCGGCGCGGTGAGGCGTCCAGCGGTGAAGCCGACGATGCCGACCAGGACCGCCGCCAGCCCGATCACGAGGGCGATCAGCCCCGTCGGCTTCCGAGGAGCCGGGGCTACGGGGCTCGACCACGGCTGAGCCGCCGCAGGGTTCGGAGGGTACGGGGTGGGTGGCTGGGTCATGAGATCGAGCTTTCTACTGTGCGGCGCCGAGCGCGACTTCCGCGGTCAGCGGGTCGTGTGGCGCATCCGAGCTGGACTCCGGCGCCTGAGGTGCGACGTGCCAGGCCTCTCCCGGGCGGGGCAGGGCGTAGGCCCTCTCGACCTCCTGGATGTCGGTCACCTCCGTATGCTCCACCGAGCACGGCTGCCACTGACCCTGGTTCGTCTGCAGGAACCCAGCTGCGGCTGCGGCAGCGGGGTCGTCGCCGGCGTAGTCGACGAGCAGCATGTCCCCTTGCCGGCTCAGCAGCTGGACGGGCAGGGACCGCCAGGTGCCGATCGTCGCGACCCCCGTGACACTGATGATGTCGATGTTGCTCACTTCTGTTCGGTACGACCCGTCGTGCACCGGTTCGAAGTGCTCTGGTGCGCTGACGCCGTACGCGATGAGGACACTCTCCCTGTCCGTGAGGACTGCGGTCCGGAACACGGTGCCGTCGCTCAGGCCGGCGTACGCGCCGTTGTCGATCCTGCGCCCGACCTGCGCCTGTCTCGGCGAGGTGTCGCCGACCCACTGACCGTTGCGTGCGTTGTACGTGGAGACGTACTCCTCGCTCCCGTCCGCGTGGAGCCGCCAGATCTCGGCGAGATGCGGGATCGCGACGCTGGCGTACCCGAGGACCTCGTGCTCCTCGATGACATTCTCCGACGTCGAGCCCGGCGCCTCGCCCGTGCCGGTCCAGGGACGCCGGTGGTGCCGAACCAGAGGCGGCGGCACTGTCCCTGCCGGCAGCTTCACGTCCGTGTCGATGGGTGTGACCAGGTCGTCCTGCCGCAGACCCGCGCAGCGGAGGACCTCGACGGACTCGGCGTCGCGGTTGAAGGCGAGCGTGTCCGAGCCGGCTATCCCTGAGACTACGAATCCAAGCCCGAGCGCGTCGTACAGCTCGGAAGGACCACGGAGCTCGCGTACAGCCTGGTACGGGTAGACGAGCCCGCGCAGCGTCTCCACCTGGCCGGAGAAGAGCTGGTCGACCTCGCCGGGCAGAAGAACCTTCTGGTAGACGGTCTCCATGCCCATGGGCATCGCGGCGAGCAGTTCGTCGTCGCGGCCGAACTGCGTCGGCAGGAGGGTGCCGGCTGGGCGACGCAGCGTCGTCGACCCGAGGTCGTGCCAAAGGCCGGTGAAGCGCTGCGCGGCGGCACCCACGAGTCCGAGCGCCGCTATGGCGGTCGCAACGGTGACGACTCCCGCGTCGCTTCCGCCCGTCGTCGCCGGAGCCGTACCGCGCGAAGCGTCGATCCGCAACGGCTGAGCGGCGCTGGCCGGGGGCCCGGCTTGCTCGTGGGGTGCTATCGGCTGAGCCGCGGGCGCGGGGACCGGCGTGGATGCCGGCACGGAGGTGGGCGGCACGGCTGACGATGGTACGGACGCGGCTGGCACCGACAGGTTGCCCGCCGGCGGCACGTTGGTCGAGGCGGGGAACAGGTTGTTCCCCATGGGAGCCCCTGCGAGCCCGGTGGTGGGCGCGGCCATCATGGTGCCCGGCGCGATCTGGATGTTCGGGCCCGTGACCCCGCCGGGCGAACCCCCGAACACGGTCGTCGTATTGGTGACCGGCATGACCGGCGCTACCGGCCCTGGCGCCACGTTCTGAATCGTGGCGGACGCGCCAGGCCCGTCGCTGCCGGCGGCAACCGTGCCCACGGGCGCGGGGTTCGATGCGCTGGCCGGCGCCGGCGCCGTGGGGTTCCCCCCTCCGACGATGTGGTCGGAGGCGGAGCTCCAGTTCTGTTGAGCGCCGCCTGTCGACGTCGTACCACTGCCTCCTTGCGGACCGCCGATCTGCCCAGTGCTCGCAGTGACTGCGGCGGAGGTGGTCTGCGTCGGCTGAACCGCCGAAGGGCTCGTTCCTCCACCCGGTGTCGCTCCCGGGGGGGACCACGACGAGGGGTGGTCGAGAGACCTCGCGACATCGTGGGCTGAGCCGGTGCCGACGACGCTGTTGGTGACGGCGTCGGTGATCTTGGCTCCCGCCGGGAGCGAGTCCAGGGCCTGAGTTGGCGCACCGGCCCCGGATGTGGCTGCGTTCGTACCGGCGGGCGTGGGCTGACCCAAGTCGGTCAAGAGCTTGGCCTTGTCGGGCAACAGGTCCGTCGGATTTCCGGTAGGTGCGGTGGCCGGTGTCGGGCCGGCCGGAGTCGGCGTGGAGTTGTCTGCGGTCGATTTCGAGGCGGAATTGCCAGTCTCGGGGACAGTCGCGTTGGCATCTTGGGCGGCCTTCGTCGGGTCGACGGGATCGGTCGGCGTATCGGCGGGCTTGGTGGCCTTCGAGATGGC
>JADGPB010000196.1 GCA_017882655.1 Propionibacteriales bacterium | reverse complement strand
CCCGACCCAGTCCGAGGCCATGACGATGGTCGCGACCCGTGTCTTCGGCAACGACGCCACCGTCGGCTTCGCCGGCAGCCAGGGCAACTTCCAGCTCAACGTGTTCAAGCCGGTCATGGTCCACGCCGTGCTGGAGAGCATCCGCCTCATCAGCGACTCCTGCCTGGCGTTCAACGACAACTGCGCGGTCGGCATCGAGCCCAACCTGCCCAAGATCAAAGAGAACCTCGACAAGAACATCATGCAGGTCACGGCCCTCAATCGCCACATCGGCTACGACAAGGCTGCGAAGATTGCGAAGAAGGCTCACAAGGAGGGTCTGAGCCTCAAGGAGTCCGCCCTCGCGCTCGGTTACGTGACCGAGGACGAGTTCGCCCAGTGGGTCGTCCCGCTGGACATGACACACAACTGATCTGTACGTCCCGCGCCAAGGAGGCCGTAATGAGCGATGACTGGGGTCGCAAGTTCTCGAAGTTCGGAAACGATCTTGCCGCGGGGTTGAAGGACACCGGCAAGCTCCTCAAGAACGACATCGACAAGGCCCGCGGGCAGGTCGCCGAGCACGGCCAGCAGAGCGAGGCCGAGCGCCAGGCCGCCCAGCAGCGGCGGTGGGAGCGGGCCAACTCGCCGACCTGGGCCGCGCCGGCGCAGGCCGCGGACACGACCGAGTGGGCGACGTACGAGCTCGTCGACCCGCGCTCGCAGAAGGTGGCTGTCACGTTCCGCCACCCTGCCGACTGGCAGGCGGGCGGCGGTGTGATGTGGCCGGCGGGGCCGGGACTGCCGGTGAAGTACGCGGTCGGCACCAGCCCTGCGGACGCCTCGTGCGTCGCGGAGCGCTTCCCGCGCGTCGACCTCATCGCCGGTGGCCTGCTCACGACGGCCGAGCCGGGCCGCGAGCCGGCATCAGGCGGACTGATGCAAGACGTCATCGCGACGTCGCTCGTACCCAAGCTCCGCCCGGGTGCGTTCGTGATCTCGGTCGAACCCGTCGATCCCGCCCTCTACCTGAGCCAGCGGATGGATCCGCGGCTCATGGGCCAGGGCTTCCTCGCATCGCTCGAGTACGACCGGGGCGGGGTGCCCTGGGCCGACGAGCTCGTCGTGCTGCGCTACCAGCTGCCGGCGGCCAACGGTCTGATGCAGGAGCTACGGTTCGGGGCGGCGATCTGGAGCCTCAACGCGAACCGCGAGCTCTTCCCGTCGGTACGGAGCACGCTCCGCGGCGTCGCCCTCAGCGCCACGAGCAGCCCGGAGTGGGACGCATATGCGGCCTCCGTGACCGGCTGGCCGGTGCTGGTCTGACGCGCGTCGGTCGGCCATGGTCACCGCTCGTCGTACGACGTCACACCGCCTATATGACGTCACACCGCCTGCAGACGGTGTGACGTCATGCAAGCGGTGTGACGTGGTGCTCGGGGGCGGACTCCGGGTTCGCCCAAAGCAGTCCGGCTGTGTTCGTCCGCCGATCAGGCGGTTCGCTCAGCCGAACAGACGGCTCAGGAAGCCGCCGGAGGGCTGGGAGACCTTCTGAGCCTCGGTGCAGCTGCAGCGCTGTGACTTGGGGACGCCCGCGAGCGCAATCTCGATGTGGTTGCCGCATCCGGCCCAGGTCGGCTTGTTGCAGGTCCGGCAGGTGGTGCGATGGCACATGTGGGGATCTCCTCCGTGGGTACGTGGGCATCAATATACCCCAGGGGGTATGCGAACGCGAACCCGGGCCGCTCCCGTGCGATCTGTTCAGTCGGGCGACTAGGCCCTCTGTGCGGTGGAGCAGGTGCAACGTTCGGACTTCGGTACGCCGGCGAGTGCCTGCTCGATGTGGTCGCCGCAGCCGGCCCAGGTCGGCTTGTTGCAGTTCGGACAGGTGATACGGCGGCACATAGGATCTCCTTCGGCGTTGCTCGTTGAGTCGGATTTTACCGTCAGGGGTATCGCCGGCGACCTGTCGCTCACCTGCCGACATCCTGTGGATCGCCCAGACGAGGCCCGAGAACCACGCCGACGACCGACCTGACAGGACGGCACCGTTACCTTAATGTGAAGGTTCAAGGTAGATTCTGCCGTCACCGGAAACGACGAAGGAGTCTGATGGCGCGGCCGACGTTGATCAGCCTGGCGAAGGAGCTCGGAGTCTCCCGCCAGACGGTCTCGAACGTCATCAACGCGCCCCATCTCGTCAAGACGTCGACGCGGGAACGGGTTCGTGAGCACATTGAACGCTCCGGCTACCGGCCATCGGCTGCGGCACGTGCCCTGCGGACGAACCGTACGAAGATCGTCGGCATGCGGATGTCACCCGTGCTCGACGGCATCAACGGGTCGGTGATGGACCGCTATCTCCACGCGGTGACCGAGGCGCTCGAAGAGCGCGGCTACCACCCCGTACTGGTCACGGCATCCGGCGAGCAGGAGGAGCTGGCCGCGCTGATCGGGCTGTACGAGACGGGGCTGATCGACGCGGCGATGCTCGCGTACACGTCGCCGCTGGACAGCCGTCCCGCCGAGCTTCGTCGTATCGGCATGCCGTTCGTCTCCTTCGGCCGCCCGTGGGGCGACCTCGACGCGCCGCACCCCTGGGTGGACATCGACAACGCGACGGGCGTCGAGGAGGGGACGCGCCTGCTGCGCGAGCGCGGGCACACGCGCATCGGCTTCATCGGGTCGAGCGACTTCTCGATGATCGACCGGGACCGACGCGAGGGCTGGCTGCGCGGCATGCGGGGCATCGACGAGAACCTCGACGAGCTCGACCTGTGTGTACCGGAGGGCATCGAGCATGGATTTCGCGCCATGCGGGTTCTCCGCGATCGCGGCTGCACGGCCGCGTCGTGCGGCACGGACTCGCTTGCTCTGGGCGCGCTGGGCATGCTGTACGAGTCGCCGGTGAGCGGCTTCGCCCCTGCCGAGTCGGTGGTGGGCTTCGATGACTCCCCGGTCTCCGCGGCGCTGGGCTACTCCAGCGTGGTCCAGCCGGTCGAGCAGGTCGCGGCGCTGCTCGTCGCGCAGCTCATCAGTGAACTCGAGGACTCGGTCGAGATGTGCGAGCGGCACGTCGTGCTGCCGTCCGTGCTGCGCGCCCGGCTCGGGCGAGGTCTGCCCGTACGCCTCCGTTGACCAGCGTCAGGGCTTGATGAGATCCGTCTCGTACGCGATGAGCACGAGCTGTACGCGATCGCGCGCGTGGAGCTTCGTGAACAGGCGACCGATGTGGGTCTTCACGGTGCCCTCCGCCATGTACAGGGTGGTCGAGATCTCGGCGTTGGTGGCGCCCTTCGCGATCTCGACGAGCACCTCGCGCTCCCGATCGGTGAGGACGTCGAGGCGCGAGTCCGTGCGGCCTTGACCGGTCGGCAGCATCGGCACGAACCTGTCCAGGAGCCGTCGCGTGGCGCTCGGTGCCACCACCGAGTCGCCGTTGGCGACACTCCTGATCGCCTGAAGGAGCTCGTCGGGGCGGCTGTCCTTGAGCAGGAAGCCGCTGGCACCGGCGCGGAGCGCCGCGAACACGTACTCGTCGGCATCGAACGTCGTCAGCACCAGCACCTTTGCTGGCGCGCCGGAGGCGACGATCCTCTTGGTCGTCTCGACACCGTCCATGACGGGCATGCGGATGTCCATGAGGACCACGTCGACCCGCACTTCCGCCATGCGCTCGAGCGCCTCGGCTCCGTTCTCGGCCTCGGCGACCACGTCGATGTCGTCGCTCGAGTCGAGGAGCATGCGGAACCCGCTCCGGACGAGAGCCTGGTCGTCGACGAGCAGTACGCGAATGGTCACTCGTTGATCCTCCCTGATCCCGAGTCAGACAGCGGGAGCCACGCGTGGACGCGGTATCCCTTGTGGCCGAGCGGGCCGCATTCGACAACGCCCCCGTGGGCGCTCACCCTCTCCGCCATGCCGCGCTGGCCGTGCCCGCGGCCGTCCGTGGTCGCCAGTGCGCCGAGGCCCGAATCGAGAACCTCCAAGGCGATGCCGTTTCGCAGGTAGGAGACGGCGACGCGCGGATCGGCCTCGGCCCCAGCGTGCTTGAGCACGTTGGTGAGCGCCTCCTGGACCACGCGGTAGACGGTAAGGCCTAGCGCCGCAGACACCTCGGGCGGCTGCCCCGAGACGGTGAGCGTCGCACCTGTCTTCTCCACCAGCCGGGGGATGTCGACGAGCGTGGGCAACGGCGCGAAAGGCTCAGCCTCCTCATCGCCTTCGCGCAGGACCGCGACGATCCGACGCATCTCGACCAGAGCATCACGCCCTGTCGAGGCGATCGTGGCGAGGGCTGCCGCAGCAGCTTCGGGCTTCTTCGCCGAGAGCGCGTACCCGCCCTCAGCTTGTACGACCATCACCGACAGCGAGTGCGCGACGACGTCATGGAGCTCGCGGGCGATCTGGTTGCGCGTGCGTGCCTCGATGGCGCGGGCCTCGTGTTGACGCTCCGAAAGCAGGGTCCGGAAGTGTTCCGCCTCCGCATTGCGCAGCGTCGCGCTGGCATTGGCCATGTCACGGGCGCGCCCGCCGAGCGAGTACGGGAAGACGACGACGGCCACGCACACGCCGGACGCCAGGATCGCCGCGAGCGTGGCTAAGGGCTGGCCGAAGCCCATCGGCAGCACGATCCAGCGGACAGGTCCGACCACCGCACCCATGGCGCCAAGAACGACGATGACGCGAGCCTTGGGTCCCGGCGCCCAACGGGCCACCGTGTACGCAACGAGCGGGATGACGCAGAGGCCGACGGCAGGGGTGGGGACCAGAATGACCTGGACGGTGAGGGCGGAGACCGCGATCCACATGAAGACCATCGGGAACGCGCGCCGTACGGAGATGGCGAGGAAGGCGAGAAGCGAGGTCGCCGTCGCCACGGGGAGGTTGGTCTGCGCGCTGTCGAAGAGGTTATCGAGGATCACATACGGCACAAGCAGGAGCACGACAGCCAGCCCGGCGAGCACCGGATCGACCCGCCAGTCATCGTTGGCGTCCTTGAAGACCCGCACCGTCTGCATCATTTCCATCTTCGTCAGCCTATTGAGATGCGTCCCCGACGACATCTCTCGTGGCGATGCCCTCACGAACGCTTCGCCTTACGATCCGATAACACCGTCTGGACGGGGATCCGGTTCGACAGGTTGACGCGAAAGGATGGTGAGGTTGCGGAGGTGGAAATGAGTACCCAGACGTCGTTGCCCGCCAGGGTCAGGCTCGAGGGGCCTGTCGTCGGCTCGTACGCCGCGCTCGCCGCCTTGTTGCCCACTGCTGGTGGTACGGCGCCGATCGGCGGGGACGCACTGACCGCGGAGCTGAGCGACCTGTGCGGTTTCGTCGACATGCGGCGCGACTGCGCCGACTTCCGTGCCATCGTGTTGCTCGCGGTCGTGCTGGGGGGCAAGGTCCCGGAAGGCTCTGTAGAGCAGGTCAAGCGCTCGCTGGTCGGCTTCAAGTACTGGATGGCCGAGCCCGGCGACGACGCGATGTGCTTCTGGTCGGAGAACCACCAGCTCCTGTTC
>JADGPB010000195.1 GCA_017882655.1 Propionibacteriales bacterium | reverse complement strand
ACCCGAGCCTCGTCGGCGGGGTACGGGTCGAGATCGGCGACGAAATCATCGACGGATCGATGGCTGGACGCTTTGATGCGGCCCGTCGTCAGCTCGCGTAACGAAGGAAGGCAGCCACTCATGGCGGAACTGACGATCAACCCGGACGAGATCCGGGCGGCACTGGACCAGTTCGTCGCGGACTTCAACCCGTCCGCGACCTCCCGCGAGGAGGTCGGCACGGTCTTCACCTCGGGTGACGGTATCGCCCGTGTCGAGGGCCTGCCGTCGGCGATGGCCAACGAGCTGCTCGAGTTCGAGAACGGCGTCCGCGGTATCGCGCTCAACCTCGACGTCCGCGAGATCGGCGTCGTCGTACTCGGCAACTCGGAAGGCATCGAGGAGGGCTCGAAGGTACGGCGTACGGGCGAGATCCTCTCGGTAGCTGTCGGTGACGGCTACCTCGGCCGCGTCGTCGACGCCATGGGCGAGCCGATCGACGGCCTCGGGGAGATTCCCGGCCTCACCGAGCGCCGCAACCTCGAGCTCCAGGCAGCCGGCGTCATGGACCGGCAGAGCGTCAACGAGCCGCTCCAGACGGGCATCAAGGCAATCGACGCGATGATGCCGATCGGACGCGGCCAGCGCCAGCTCATCATCGGCGACCGTAAGACCGGCAAGACCGCGATCGCCATCGACACGATCATCAACCAGCGTCGCAACTGGGAGTCCGGGGACCCGAAGAAGCAGGTGCGCTGCATCTACGTGGCGATCGGCCAGAAGGGCTCCACGATCGCCGAAGTGCGCGGCACGCTGGAGAGGGAGGGGGCGTTGGAGTACACGACGATCGTGCACAGCCCGGCATCCGACCCAGCGGGCTTCAAGTACATCGCGCCGTACACCGGCTCGGCCATCGGCCAGCACTGGATGTACGAGGGCAAGCACGTCCTCATCGTCTTCGACGACCTCACCAAACAGGCCGAGGCGTACCGCGCGATGTCGCTGCTGCTGCGCCGCCCGCCGGGCCGCGAGGCGTACCCCGGAGACGTCTTCTATCTCCACTCCCGCCTGCTGGAGCGTTGCGCCAAGCTGTCCGACGAGCTTGGGGCCGGATCCATGACCGGCCTGCCGATCATCGAGACCAAGGCCAACGACGTCTCCGCGTACATCCCGACGAACGTCATCTCGATCACCGACGGCCAGCTGTTCCTGCAGTCGGACCTGTTCAACGCCAACCAGCGTCCCGCGATCGACGTGGGCATCTCTGTCTCTCGAGTCGGTGGCGCCGCGCAGGTCAAGGCCATGAAGGACGTGGCCGGCACTCTGAAGATCGGACTGGCCCAATACCGCGACATGCAGGCCTTCGCGATGTTCGCGTCCGACCTCGACGCGACCAGCCGACGTCAGCTGGAGCGCGGTGTGAGGCTGACCGAGCTGCTGCGTCAGCCGCAGTACTCGCCGTACCCGGTGGAGGATCAGGTCATCAGCGTGTGGGCGGGCCTCAACGGCCTCCTGGACGACGTGCCCGTGGTCGATGTGCTCCGCTTCGAGCAGGAGATGCTCGAGAACCTCCGCGGCTCCACGTCGATACTGGCGACGATCTCGGAGACCCTGAAGTTCGACAAGGACTCGCAGGCTGCGGCGAAGTCGGCGATAGAGGCCTTCAAGGACCAGTTCCGTACCTCCGAAGGCAAGCTCCTCCACGACGACCAGGATCAGGTGCCTGTCGCGGCGGAGGACATCCACCAGGAGGAGATCATCGCCACCAATCGGAAGGCGCACTGACGCATGCCGGCCAGCATTCGTGAACTGAGAGAGCGCCGCCGCTCAGTCCAGACGACCAAGAAGATCACCCGCGCGATGGAGCTCATCGCCGCGTCGCGGATCGTCAAGGCGCAGCAGGCCGCCCAGGAGTCCCTGCCGTACACGCGGGAGCTCAACCGGGCGGTGGCCGCCGTGGCGTCCTTCTCGGGGTACGACCACCCGCTGACCCGCGAGAATGAGCACCCGACTCGCGCCGCGGTGCTCATCGTCACCTCCGACCGCGGCCTCGCCGGCGCGTACTCGACGAACGCCATCAAGCTCGGCGACCGACTGATCTCCACCCTCCGCGACGAGGGCAAAGAGGTCAAGACCTTCATCACCGGCCGGAAGGGCATCGCGTACTACCAGTTCCGCGACCGGGACGTGGAGCAGTCGTGGGCGGGGTTCTCCGACAAGCCGACGCACCACCAGTCGGACGAGGTCGCCGATGCGCTGATCAATGCCTTCCTCACTCCGATCGAGGAGGGCGGCGTCGACGAGATCCACGTGGTCTACACGCGGATGGAGTCGATGCTCATCCAGGAGCCGCGAGTTCGACGCGTCCTGCCCCTACGGGTGGTGCGCGATGCGATCAACCCGGACCCCGTGCCCGAGGGGCTGCTGCCGCTGTACGAGTTCGAACCGGATCCTGTGACCGTGCTCAACGCGCTGCTCCCTCTGTACGTACGGAACAGGATCCACTTCTACCTCATGCAGGGCGCCGCGTCGGAGCTGGCGAGCAAGCAGAAGGCCATGAAGTCGGCGACCGACAACGCCGAGGAGCTCATCCAGAAGTTGACCCGCGATGCCAACCGGGCGCGGCAGTCGCAGATCACCCAAGAGATCACCGAGATCGTCGGCGGCGCCTCAGCGCTGGCCGAGACGGACGACGAGGAGTAACCATGACCGCCACCATGACCGCCGGCTCTTCAGCGACGGATACGCGAGGCGTCGGGCGGGTCGTTCGAGTCATCGGACCCGTTGTCGACGTGGAGTTCGCGCCCGACGAGATGCCCGACATCTACAACGCGCTCACCATCGAGATCGAGGTCACCGGCGAGAAGCGGTCGATGACGCTCGAGGTGGCGCTGCACGTGGGTGACAACGTCGTGCGCGCGATCGCGCTCAAGCCGACCGACGGAATGCGCCGCGGTTCCGCGGTGTACGACACCGGAGCACCGATCAGCGTGCCGGTGGGCGATGTCACCAAGGGGCGTGTGTGGAATGTCACCGGAGACTGCCTCAGCGAGGACGCGTCGAAGTTCACCGTGACCGAGCGTTGGCCGATCCACCGCGAGCCGCCGAAGTTCGATGAGCTCGAGAGCCAGACCGAGATGCTGCAGACCGGCATCAAAGTGCTGGACCTGCTCACCCCGTACGTACAGGGCGGCAAGATCGGTCTGTTCGGCGGGGCTGGCGTCGGCAAGACCGTCCTGATCCAGGAGATGATCTACCGCATCGCCCACAACTTCGGTGGTACGTCGGTGTTCGCGGGCGTGGGGGAGCGTACCCGTGAGGGCAACGACCTCATCCACGAGATGATCGAGGCCGGTGTCATGAAGGACACCGCACTCGTCTTCGGCCAGATGGACGAGCCGCCGGGTACCCGGCTCCGGGTCGCGCTGTCCGCGCTCACGATGGCTGAGTACTTCCGCGACGAGCAGAAGCAGGACGTGCTGCTGTTCATCGACAACATCTTCCGGTTCACGCAGGCCGGCTCTGAGGTTTCCACGCTGCTCGGCCGTATGCCGTCGGCGGTGGGATACCAGCCCAACCTCGCCGACGAGATGGGCCAGCTGCAGGAGCGCATCACCTCCACCCGCGGCCACTCCATCACGTCGATGCAGGCCATCTACGTACCGGCGGACGACTACACCGACCCCGCGCCCGCCACGACGTTCGCTCACCTCGACGCCACCACGGAGCTGTCCCGCGAGATCGCGTCCCGCGGTCTGTACCCAGCCGTGGACCCGCTGGCGTCCACCTCGCGCATCCTCGACCCGCAGTACATCGGCCGCGAGCACTACGACACCGCGGTGCGGGTGAAGCAGATCCTGCAGCGCAACAAGGATCTCCAGGACATCATCGCGATCCTCGGCGTCGACGAGCTCTCCGAGGAGGACAAGATCGCCGTCTCCAGGGCGCGTCGTATCCAGCAGTTCCTCAGCCAGAACACGTACATGGCCGAGAAGTTCACGCAGGTCCCCGGCTCGACGGTCCCGCTCGCGGAGACCATCGAGAGCTTCAAGATGATCTGCGACGGCGAGGTCGACCACATCGCCGAGCAGGCGTTCTTCAACGTCGGCGGTCTCGAAGACGTCATGAAGAAGTGGGACCAGCTGCAGAAGGAAGGCGCCTGAGCCATGGCGGAGCCGTTCTGGGTCGAGATCGTCGCGGCGGATCGTCGGGTCTGGGAGGGCGAGGCGATCTCGGTCGTGGCACGGACGACGGAAGGCGACATCGGCCTGCTCGCACGCCACGAACCGATGATCGCTCCGTTGGTTCCCTCGACCGCCGAGGTCACCACCCCGGACGGTCGGCGCGAGATCGTCGTCGTCGACGGCGGCTTCCTGTCGGTGACACCCACGCGGGTCGCGCTCATCTCCCCGTTTGCTCAACTTGCTCATGAGATCTCGCTCCAGGAAGCCGAGCATGAGCTCCGCGAGGCGCAGAAGGCACTCGACGGAGGGGACAACAGCGACGAGGTCCGCCGGCACTACCAGCGCGCGCAGGCCCAGATCCGGGCGGTCCACCTCGTCGCGTGACGGCTTCTCCGCGCTCGTGGCGGTCCCGGTCCGGTCGCTGTCCGGCCGACGGGTGGCGGCAGACGACCTAGTACAGTCACGCCATGGGCTTGCTGGGGGACACCGAGGCGATACTCCTCGGGGCCCTCATACTTGTTCTTCTCTGGCTCATCTGGGTCTTCGGGCGGCGTCGCTGGCTGGGCCGTCAGGGTGGCACCTTCGACTGTTCCGCACGACTCGATACCCGGGTGACCGGGCGAGGCTGGGTGCTGGGAGTCGCGCGCTACAACGGCGACTGGCTCGAGTGGCACCGCGTGTTCGGGCTGTCCATCACACCGACGCTGCGGTTCCATCGCGGCGGCACCGCGATCGCGGACCAGCGCACGCCGTCAGCACGCGAGACCCTGTCGCTGTACGAGGGGCAACGCATCATCAGCCTCGTCGTCGCCGGCAGCGACGCGCCGTCGGTGGAGATCGCGCTGGGCAGCCAGGAGCTCACGGGTCTCTTGTCGTGGTTCGAAGGCGCCCCTCCAGGGCGCGGCGGGTACCAGCGATCCCAGTGAGCTACTCGCTCAGCGGTGGTGGGGTGGGTCGACGATCGGCGCCCGGCACCCAGAGCGTGTCCCCGTCGCGGCGGTTGGCGACCCTGGCGAGGATGAAGAGCAGGTCCGAGAGCCGGTTCAGGTAGGTGATCGCGAGCGCGCTCACACCCCCAGACGCGTCCGTACCGAACTCGTTCGCGGCATGCCACGCGCTCCGCTCAGCGCGGCGACAGATGGTGCGACAGACGTGCAGGTGGGCGGCGCCGACGCTGCCGCCGGGCAGGACGAACGAGTTCAGCTCGGCGAGGCCTGACATGAACTCGTCGCACCAGGCCTCGAGTCGGTCGATGCTGGTCGGGATGATGCGCAGGGGTTCTGTGGTCGCATCCGGGTCGAGCGGCGTCGCGAGGTCGCAGCCAAGGTCGAAGAGCTCGTTCTGGATGATGCGCAGCGCGTC
>JADGPB010000194.1 GCA_017882655.1 Propionibacteriales bacterium | reverse complement strand
CGCGCTCGTCCTGGATGTCAAGACAGGCTCGGGCGCCTTCATGGAGGCCGAAGCCGATGCTCGCGCGCTGGCGCGGACCATGGTCGATCTCGGCAACGACGCCGGCCTGGCCACCGTCGCGCTGGTCACGGACATGGAGACGCCGCTGGGTCTCACGGTCGGGAACGCTCTGGAGGTACGGGAGTCGGTCGAGGTCCTCGCCGGCGGCGGACCTGCCGACGTCGTCGAGCTCACCGTCGCGCTCGCGCGGGAGATGCTCTCGCTCGCAGGTCGTGGGGATGTCGATCCCGCCGAGGCGCTCAAGGACGGCCGGGCCATGGACGTCTGGCGCCGCATGATCGCCGCCCAGGGCGGCGACCCGGACGCTCCGCTGCCGGTCGCGACGCACACCGAGGTGGTTGTCGCGCCGCAGGGCGGCTACGTGGTCGGCATGCCGGCGCGTCCGATCGCCGTCGCCGCGTGGCGCCTGGGCGCGGGCCGGGCGCGCAAGGAGGACCCCGTCGACCTCGCGGCAGGCGTCGAGATCCACCGCAAGCCGGGCGAGCGGGTGACCGCGGGCGAACCCGTACTCACCCTGCACACGACCGACCCAGCCAAGTTCGGCCGAGCGCTGGAGGCGCTGACCGACGCCGTCCGGTACGGATCCGAGCCGGTCCAGGTCTCGACGTCACGGGTGATCGACCGCATCGCCTGAACAGGCCTTCGCATCGAGTGTCACCAGAACCACCGAACCCGGTCGCGAAACGGTGACTTTGGTGACACTCGATGCGGCGGGCTCGCGTGAACCAGCCGAGTCCCCTCTTCCATATTCCCAATGTCTGCTGCCGGTCGCGGTGTTCGTGGCCCCCGTGCTCGCGGCGGTCCTCGGAGCCTGATCTTCGTCCAGCGCCTGGGTCAACCTTGGTGGTCGGGCACCAGGCCCGTGTGGTGGGCGGCGAAGGCGAGGAGGTCCGCCCATTCCGCGGCCTGCACCTGGGCCGGCTTGCCCGCTCCGTGTCCCGTGGAGACCTCGATGCGCGTGAGGACAGGGGCTTCCCCCGCCTGGGCGCGCTGCAAAGTGGCCGTGAACTTGTGGCTGTGCAGGGGTACGACGCGGTCGTCGTGGTCGCCGGTCGCGACGAGAGTCGCCGGGTAGGACGTCCCTTCACGCACGTTGTGGAGCGGCGAGTAGGCGAGCTCGACCTCGAAGTCGTGCGCCTCGTCGGGGTTGCCGTAGTCGGACATCCACGCGGCGCCGATCGTGAACTTGTGGAACCGCAGGATGTCCAGCACCCCGACCGTCGGCAGCGCGACCGCGAACAGGTCAGGGCGCTGGGTCATCGCCGCGCCCACCAGCAGACCGCCGTTGCTGCGCCCGTGGAGCGCGAGCTGAGCGGGCGTCGTGACGCCGGTCTCCACGAGGTGCTCGGCGACCGCGATGACGTCGTCGAAGACGTGCTGCTTGTTGTCGAGGCGGCCGTCGTCGTACCAGTCGGAGCCGTACTCACCACCGCCACGCAGGTTGGCGATGACCAGCACTCCCCCGGCCGCCAGCCAGCCGGACCACCCTGGTCGATAGTCGGCCAGGACCGGGATCTTGAAGCCGCCGTAGCCGTACAGCAGCGTTGGCGCTTGTGCCGCCGGCGCGTTGGCCGGACGGATGAGGAAGTACGGGACCTGAGTTCCGTCAATGCTGGTCGCGCGGCCGCGCTCGACGCTGTACGGACCGGCCACGCCTGAACCCGAGTCGACGAGATCGAGAGCCCGAGTCGCGCCGGTCGCGCTGTCGATCTCGTACGCCCCGGCCGGCTCGGTGACCGTCGAGATGCCCACGTACGCGTGACGGCGGGTCGGCGACCCGTCCGACGAGACCGTCGCGCCGGCGGGGAGGTCCACTGGGCCGAGGTCCGTACCGTCGAGGTCGTACCTGGTGATGCGCGGTGTCGCGTCGACCAGTCGCTCGACGAGCAGGTGCTCGCCGGCCGCGATGACGCCGGAGATCACGTCGTCGCCCTCGGCGATCACCGTGGTCAGCCCCGCATCTCGCCCGGCCGCCACCGCGTCGAGGTCGAAGGAGACGACCCGTCCGCGTGGCGCATCGAGATCGGTGAGCGCGAGGAGCCTCGCCCCTGCGCCGGGCTCACCGACCGACCGGATCACGGTGTACTCCGCGTCCGGCTCGCCGACGAGCGTGATCCGCTCGCCAATCTCCGTACGGCCCTTACTCGTCAGCAGCGGGTGCAGCCAGAGCATGTTGCGGTTCTCGGTGCCGCGTCTCGGCATCAGCCAGAGCCAGTGGCCGTCGTGGCTGACATCCCAGTCGAAGATGACCCTGTCGAGATCGGGTTGGTCGGCCACGAGCTCGTCCACGCCCGCCCCGAGCGTGTGGCGCATCACGCGCGGCCGTCCCAGGGCTCCGGTCTGGGTGCCGACCGCGGCGCCCGTGTCGGGGAAGACGTTGTAGAGGTACGAGACGCTGTCAGGCAGCCACGTGGGTTCGGCGAACTTCGTCACCAGCTCGGGCTCGCCCGTGTCCTGCCCGGTCGCGACCTCCAGGACGTGGATGCGCTGCCAGTCGGAGCCGGCATCCGACCGTGCCACCGCGATGTAGCGGCCGTCGTCGCTCACCGTGAACGTGCTCAGCGAGCTGGTCGCGTCCTCGGACCAGCTGGACGGGTCGAGGATGACCCGTGCCCCTGGACCGGCCACGTCCTCGACGCTGCGCCCGACGTACCAGACGTCCTGCGGCGTCGTGCCGTCGTTGCGGTTGAGGAAGTACCACTCGCCGTACCCATGGGGGATCCCGGCGCGAGGCCTCGAGGCGACCTGCCGCATGGTCTCGGAGAACCAGGAACGGCTGGGAAGCGTCTCGAGGTACGACTCGGTGGTCGCGCGCTGGGCGTCGACCCACGCGATCGTCTCCGCGGAGTCGGGGTCCTCGAGCCACCGGTACGGATCGGCGATCTCATGGCCATGAAGTGTCTCGATCGTGGAGTCGCGTCGGCTCTCGGGGTAGCTCACCTCGGAGAGTCTAGGCAGCGACCCCCACATCGCCACCGAACAAGCACCGGAGCGCCAAATCCGCGTAAGGATCCGGCCAGGTTCCTTCCAGCTGCCACCGCCCGCTGAGACCATCGAGCCATGACTTCTCAACCTGGTCCCAACTCCGCTCCTAGCTCGGTGGTCACCGGCCTGTCCGGCAACGAGCTCTTCTGCATCGACAAGCTCGGATACCGAGCCGGCGACCTACTGGTCGGCAACAGCGTCTACTCCCTCGGTCTGCTGGGCGGCATCGGCAGCGCGTTCAATGCGATGGCGGGAGGCGAGGTCAACCAGATCACGGAGATGATCACGGCTGGACGCCACCTGTCGACGCAGCGGCTCATGAACGAGATGCGCCAGTCATCCATGCACGGTGCGACAGGAATGTCGAGCGAGCTCATCTTCCACGCCGGCAACGTCGAGTTCCTGTCGGTCGCCTCCGGTCTGTACCGCAAGGACGGCCAGATGCCGCCGTGGGCGTTCACGACGTCTGCCGATGCGCAGGAGCTGTGGTGCCAGGAGGACTCGGGCTACGCCCCCGTTGCCTTCGCGATGGGCAACGTCGCGTACTCCATCGGAGTCGGTCGCGGCATCACGGGCGCCTTCAAGCAGCTCCAGAAGGGCGAGGTCAAGCAGTACTCCGACATCTTCACCCACACCCGCAACCTTGCTCTGCAGCGGATCGTCGGTGAGGCGCAGTCCGTCGGCGCCAACGCCGTCGTGGGCATCAAGACCTCGATCCTGCCGTTCGGTGGGACCGGCGTTCAGGAGATGCTCATGGTCGGTACGGCCGCGCGCCACGACATGTCCGACGCGCACTTCGCGCGGATGGGCGTCACGACGAGCGACCTCACCGCTGAGGAGACCTGGAACCTCGCGAAGATCGGCTACTCGCCGCTCATGCTCGTACTGGGCACCAGCGTCTACTCGCTCGGCTTCGTCGGCGGCCTCATGGCCTCGTTCAAGAACTACGTCAAGGGCGAGATCAGCGAGCTCACCGAGCTCATCTATGCCGCCCGTGAGGAGTCGCTCGGCAAGGTGAGGGCGCAGGCATCGAGCATCGGGGCCGACGATGTCGTGGGCGTCAAGACCTACATCTACGACCTGGGCGGCGGCCTCATCGAGTTCCTCGCCATCGGCACCGCGGTGAAGAAGACCGACAGCGCGAAGACGAAGACCGACATGCTGCCGGCCCAGGCGATCATCCGCGACAAGGACACGTTCTTCAACGCAGCCGAGTCGTCGTACGGGGTGAGCCTCACGCACGACTGACCGTCGTCAGCCAGCGACGACGCTCGCATCGAGGACGTGCTCGGCCGACTTGATCGTCTCGAGCAGCTCCGCTGAGGGGACGACTTCGAGCGAGATCGTCGCGACGGCAGCCTCGGCGCCGGCGAAGACGGTGTTCGACATCCCCTGGACGTTGATACCGGCCCGGCTGATGGCGTCGAGGCAGGCTGCGAGCACTCCCGGCCGGTCGAGGTGCCGGACGGACAGCGCACAGACGGCCGGCGTTGTCTCGGCGATGTTGACAGCGTTCGGTACGTTTCCGGTGGCGGCGAAGACGGTGATGATCCGTACGGCTTCGGCGGCGATGGCCTCCTGCGCCTGAGCCGTGGACGCGCCGATGTGGTGCGTTCCGTACACGCCCGCGTTCTTTCCGATCGCGCCGGTGTAGTCGCCGCTGCCGCCGGATGGCTCGTCGGCGTACACGTCGAGCCCTGCCCGTACGCCCTTGTCCTCGATCGCCTTCGTCAGCGCCGCCTCGTCGACGACCTCACCCCGGGAGGTGTTGACGAACAGTGCGCCTGGCTTCATCGCGGCGAAGAAGTCGGCCCCGCACAACCCGCGCGTACCGTCGTTGAGGGCAACGTGGATGCTCACCACGTCAGCCATCCCCGCAACGGCCAGGGGAGAGTCGAGCGCGACGATGCCCAGCTCCTCGGCCCGTTCCGGCGTCAGGCTGCGGCTCCAGGCGACAACCTTCATCCCGAAGCCCTTGGCGCGGGCGATCATTGCGCCGCCGATGCCACCGACGCCGATCAGCCCCAGCGTCCGTCCGTACAGCCCAGCGGCCTTGGAGTACGCCGACTTGTTCCAGCGACCGTCGCGCAGGTCCAGCGCGTTGTCGACGATCCGTCTGTCGAGCGCGAGGACCAGGCCGAACGCGAGCTCGGCCACGGCGATCGAGTTCTTGCCGGGACAGTTCGACACGTAGATGCCACGCTTGGAGGCGGCCGCGACGTCGATCGTGTTGTAGCCCGCGCCCGCCCGTACGACCAGCTTCAGCGGCCCCGCGGCAAGGACGTCCTCGGGCACCTTCGTGCTGCGAACGACCAGCACGTCCGGCCGCTGAGCCGCGACCGCTTCGGCCAATGACGCTCCGGACAGGCCCGGATCGACGGTGATGTCCATGCCCGCGGCCGTGAGGGCGTCGACGCCGGAACGCTCGAACGAGTCAGCAATGAGTACGCGCATGGCTCGAGCGTATGACTCCCCGACTCA
>JADGPB010000193.1 GCA_017882655.1 Propionibacteriales bacterium | reverse complement strand
GAGAATGTGTGTCGCATCGAAAAAACTCCTACCGCGCCCCGTAGACGCCCTTGACCTGGTCGCGGACGATCTGACCTGCATCGAGCTCGATGACGCGCTTACGCATCTGGTCGACGATCGCCGAGTCATGGGTCGCCATGACGACGGTGGTGTCCGCACGGTTGATGCGGTCGAGAAGCTTCATGATCCCGACGCTGGTGGCGGGATCGAGGTTTCCGGTCGGCTCATCGGCGATGAGGATCCGAGGCCGGTTGACGAACGCGCGCGCGATGGCCACGCGCTGCTGCTCGCCGCCCGACAGCTCTTCGGGGAGCCTGTCGCCCTTCCCGGAGAGCCCGACGAGCTCGAGCGTCTCGGGCACGACCTTCTTGATGACCGACGACGGCTTGCCGATGACCTGCAGCGCGAAGGCGACGTTCTCGTGGACCGTCTTGCCCGGCAGCAGGCGGAAGTCCTGGAAGACCGTGCCGATCTGGCGCCGCAACCCGGGGATCTTCCAGGCCGGCAGCTTGCTGATGTCCTTGCCCGCCACGTACACGTGGCCCCTCGTCGCGCGGTACTCGCGCAGGATCAGCCGTAGGAAGGTCGACTTGCCTGACCCGGAGGTGCCCACGAGGAACACGAATTCGCCCTTTTCGACCTCGACGCTGACGTTCTTGAGGGCAGCGCGCTGCTGCCCCTCGTACACCTTCGAGACGTCTTCGAATCTGATCACAGCTCACCCTGGGCCGGGATCGGGGACAAGGAAGTTCCTGAGATTTCTCAGCCGGCCTCGTCCGAGTGTATGCGTCGGGCCGTCGTGCGAACGATTCGACGCGCGCGCCGACGAGAAGCCTGTGAGCCCGCTCAGGGCCTCAGTTCTGCTGCATGCGCCAACGCACTCCGGCGTCGATGAAGCCGTCGATGTCCCCGTCGAACACGGCGTCGGGGTTGCCGACCTCATGCTCCGTACGGAGATCCTTGACCATCTGGTACGGGTGCAGCACGTAGCTGCGCATCTGCGAGCCCCACGAGTTGCCGCCGTCGCCCTTGAGTGTGTTGAGCTCGGCCGCGCGGTCGGCACGGACCTTCTCGAGCAGCCGTGACTGGAGAACTCGGAGCGCCGCCGCCTTGTTCTGCAGCTGCGACTTCTCGTTCTGGCAGCTCACGACGATGCCCGTCGGGAGGTGTGTGATCCGTACCGCGGAGTCGGTGGTGTTGACCGACTGGCCACCCGGGCCCGACGACCGGAAGACGTCGACCCGGATGTCGGCCTCGGGGATGTCGATGTGGTCGGCCTCCTCGGTGACGGGCAGCACCTCGACGCCGGCGAACGAGGTCTGGCGGCGACCCTGGTTGTCGAACGGCGAGATCCGGACGAGCCGGTGCGTCCCCTGCTCGACGGACAACGTCCCGTACGCGAACGACGCCTTGATGGAGAACGTCGCCGACTTGATGCCGGCTTCTTCGGCGTACGAGATGTCGTAGACGTCGACCGGGTAGCCGTGACGGTCCGCCCACCGCGTGTACATGCGGAGCAGCATCTCGGCGAAGTCGGCAGCGTCGACTCCCCCGGCTTCGGACCGGATCGTGATGAGGGCGTCGCGCTCGTCGTACTCGCCCGAAAGCAGGGTGCGTACCTCCAGCACCTGGATCTCGGGCTGGATCCGGTTGACCTCGCGGCGCACTTCGTCGACGGTCCCGGGGTCGGACTCCTCCTCTGCCAGGTCCACGAGAACGCTGAGGTCGTCGAGACGCACCCGAAGACCCATGACACGCTCGACCTCGGCCTGCAGCCGTGACAGTCGCGACGTCACCTTCTGGGCGTGCTCCTGGTCGTTCCACAGGTCGGGTGCGGCGGACTGCTCCTCGAGCTCCGCGATCTTCACCCGCTTGGCAGGGAGGTCGAGGACGGCCTCGATCGAAGCCAGCGTCCGGTCGAGGGCGCCGAGCTCGGCGCGGATATCGTCAATCTGTCCCACGTGCCAGAGACTACCGGGCCGTGAGCGGGGTGCCGTACGACACCGAAGCGTTGCGCCCGTCTCCGAGTGGGCTGTGGCAGCATGCTCCGGTGATCACCACACGACTCATCACACCGGGTGACGCAGCCGTACTGGCTGACCTCGTCGTCGGGAATCGGGAGTTCCTCGCTCCTTGGGAGCCGGTCCGCCCTGACAGCTACTTCACGTATGACGGCCAGGCAGAGGCGATCGCCGAGTCGCTGGAGCGGTACGAGCGGGGGCAGCAGGTGCCCCGCGTCATCCTCGACGAGGCCGGCGCCGTTGTGGGCAGGATCAACCTCAACAACGTCGTCAGGGGCGCGTTCCAGTCGGCGAGCGTTGGTTACTGGCTGGCGCAAGATGCGGGTGGTCGCGGGTTGGCGACCGCAGCGGTGGCGGAGTTGGTCGCGGTGGGCTTCGACGAACAAGGGCTTCACCGGCTCGAGGCCGGCACGATCCCGGAGAACGTCCGCTCTCAGGCCGTACTCCTGCGCAACGGCTTCGAGCAGTTCGGGTACGCGCCGCGCTACCTCTCCATCGCCGGGCGCTGGCAGGACCACCTGTTGTTCCAGCTCCTCCGCGACGACTGACAGGTTTCTCGAGCAGTGCAAGCGATGCGGTGAGCCACGCGTACTCGGTGCAGGACGCGGAGCCTCAGAGGGGTCGCGGGGCTGGGCCCGTCGAGCTGCGGATCTTCAGGTGGACGGGCATCTCGAGATCTGTGGCCAACTCGTCGTCCGTGCCGTCGATGGTTGCGAGTAGCAGCGACGTCAGCTCACGCCCTACCCGCAGCGCGGGGGCGCTGATTGTCGTGAGCGGCGGGAAGCAGAACTCCGAGCCAGCAATGTCGTCACAGCCCACGATGCTCACATCGTCTGGGACACGGACCCCGAGCTCGGCGAATCGCTGGAGCATCTCGATGGCGAGGATGTCGTTGAATGCCACCGTGGCGGTGGCGCCGCTCGCCAGCATCTCGGCGGCGGACACCGCGCCCGAGCCCTGCCACGGTGAGAACGGACCGATCCGGGTTGCTTCTATCCCCAGCGCCTCGGCCGTGTCCTGGAAGCTGTTCCAGCGACGACGGTTGACCACTGACTGCGTCGGTCCGGACACGTAGCAGATCCGTCGGTGGCCCAGTGAGGCGAGATGCTCGACGGCTTCACCGACGACACTGGCGGTGTCGATGCTGATGTCGGGGATCCCCTTGATGGAGCCATTCAGCGTGACCAGAGGCAGCTCGCGAGCGAAAGCCCGGATCTCCTCATCCGCGAGTCGGCTCGTTGTGAGGATCGCCCCCTGCACCACCCCGGTCAAGGACTCCAGAGCCACCCGCTCCTCTTCGCCCGACCCCTCCGTGTTGACCGACACCTGCATGTACCCCGAGTCGAGCAAGCGCTCCCTCGACCCGCGAATGATGTCGAAGTAGAAGGGGTTCGTGATGTCGGGAACCAGCAGAGCCACGAGTCCGCGCCGGTTCGACCGACGCGGCGTGCCGGGCTTCGTCTCATACCCCAGCTCCTCGGCCGCCAGCATCACGAGCGCCCGAGTCTCGGCATTGATGCGGTCCGGTTCGGCGAAGGCGCGCGACACCGTCGAGACCGCAACCCCTGCCCGACTCGCGACATCCCGCATCGATACGGGTCTTGTCACATGCTCATTATTGCGCCTCAGCCCCCGGCTGTCCCTGCGCCGCGTTGATAGCACAAATCATCCTGTCCGCGCAATTGGCAATGGCCAACCAACGGCAAGGCAGGTCTCTGAGACGTTGCGGGCTCGTACGGTCAGGACAACCCATCAGTCAGGCAGATACGGAGCAGAACATGTTGAGTCGTCGATTGGTTCTCACGGGCGGCGCGGCTCTCGGCATCGCGGCAGTGGTCGGGCTGAGCGCCTGCAGCGCACAGGACACCACGTCAAGCGCGGGTGGCCCCAAGGAGCTCGTCATCGGAGTCGTCGGTGACCTAACCTCGTGGCACCCCGCGCAGGCCCACGTAGGTCACCTGCTGCAGCCGTACCAGCTCTCGTACGACTCGCTGCTGCTCCGCTCTCCTGATGGCAGCCTGAAGCCGATGCTCGCGACCGAGTGGAAGTACACCGATGAGGCCCAGACCACGCTGCAGCTGAAGCTGCGAACCGACGTCACGTTCTCCGACGGAGAGAAGTTCGACGCTTCTGCGGTCAAGGCCAACCTCGAGAACTTCAAGAAGGCCAACGGCAAGCAGGTCGCAATGCTCGAGAACTTCACGTCGGCCGAGGTCGGCGACGCGAGCACGGTGACGATCAAGCTGGCGAAGGCCGACCCGGCGTTCGAGTACTACCTGAGCCAGGCTGCCGGCCTGATGGGCTCCCCGAAGGCGATCACCGGCACCGACATCGCCACCACGCCGGTCGGATCCGGCCCGTACACGATGGTCAAGGCCGAGGCGGTCAAGGGCTCCCAGTACGTCTTCACCAAGCGAGAGGGTTACTGGAGCACCAGCCTGCAGAAGTGGGACAAGATCACGCTGAAGGTGCTGACGGACGTGACAGCCCGCGTCAATGCTCTGACGACGGGGCAGATCGACGCAACACTGCTGGACGCCAACACGCGCAGCCAGGCCGAGGCCGCGGGTCTCACGCTGCTGCAGTGGCCCGTGGACTGGAGCGGCCTGCTGCTCTTCGACCGCGGCGGCAAGGTCTGCCCGGCGCTCGCCGATGTGAGGGTCCGCCAGGCCATCAACTACGCCATCGACCGCGACTCGCTGGTCAAGAACGTGGCCGGCGGCCAAGCCACGAGCACCTCGCAGGTCTTCGGGCCGGTGTCGGGCTCGTACATCGAAAGCCTTGACAAGATGTACACGTTCGACCCCGCCAAGGCGAAGTCCCTGCTGGCCGCCGCCGGTTACTCGAGTGGCTTCGACATCACGATCCCGATGGCTCCCGGTGACGACGTCGCCAGCAACTACATCAAGCAGATGTTGGGCGATGTCGGGATCCGGGTCGCGATCACCGCAGTACCGGCGGCCGACTACCAGGGCACGATCGGCAAGGGCACGTACGCCATGGCGCGGTTCAACCTGTTCCAGGGCCCGACGTGGGTCGCGTGCAACCAGCTCATCGTCCCGAAGACGCTGTACAACCCGTTCCAGTCCACCAACACGGAGATCGCAGGGCTGCTGGAGGCCACCCGCAGCGCCGGCGACCAGGTCGGCGAGAAGGGCAAAGCCGTCAACCAGTACGTGACCGAGAACGCCTGGTTCGCCCCGTTCTACCGAGCGAACCAGCTGTACTTCTACGACCCCAAGAAGGTGAAGGTCACCGAGCAGGTCCAGATGGCCGTCCCGTCCATCTACAACTACGAACCCGTTTCCTGACCGTCCGTAATCCGTCGGGGCGGGTCATCGACCCCGTTCCGGCGGACTACGGTCCACCGAGTGCAAAGGAGCACGCATGCTGACGTTCATCGGGAAGCGGCTGGTGTCAGGGGTCGTGGCCCTCGTCGTGGTCGCCTGCCTCACGTTCATCCTGCTGTTCACCACGAGCGGCAACATCGCCCGCAACATCATGGGCGACCAGGCCTCCG
>JADGPB010000192.1 GCA_017882655.1 Propionibacteriales bacterium | reverse complement strand
TCCGCTACCCGTTCCCCGTGGACGTGCCGCACCTGCCGGAGGCGAACCCGACCGGCGAGTACGTGCGGACGTTCACGCTTCCGGCTGGATTCGGCGAGGCCGTGCTGCGGTTCGAGGGCGTCGAGTCGTGCTTCGCGGTGTGGCTCAACGGTGTCCGGCTGGGCGACGCGAAGGGGTCGCGCCTGCCGCACGAGTTCGACGTTCGTGACGCGATCGTCGAGGGCGAGAACACCCTTGCCGTACGTGTCCACCAGTACTCGTCGGGCTCCTACCTCGAGGACCAGGACTACTGGCGCGTCTCCGGCATCTTCCGCTCGGTGTCGCTGATCGCCACGCCTGTCGGTGGCATCCGCGACGTGTTCGTCCACGCCTCGTACGCGTCGGGCATCGGCACGCTCGCCGTCGACGTCGATCCGCCGACAGCCCGCCTCAGCGTGCCCGAGCTGGGCATCGCGGACGCCGACCCCGCATCCCCCTGGAGCGGCCCCGTCGAGCCATGGTCGAACGAGGTCCCCCGCCTGTACGACGCGTACGTGTCGACGCCGACCGAGACCGTACGGCTGCGCATCGGGTTCCGTACGGTCGAGATCGTCGGCTCCGAGATCCGCCTCAACGGTGTGCCCGTGCTGTTCAGCGGCGTCAACCGGCACGAGTGGCACCCGGAGACAGGCCGCGCCCTGTCCTGGGAGACCATCCGCGACGAGCTGTACCTCATGAAGCGCCACAACATCAACGCGATCCGCACGTCCCACTACGCGCCCGATCCGCGCATGCTCGACCTGGCCGACGAGCTCGGCTTCCTCGTCATCGACGAGTGCGACCTGGAGACCCATGGCTTCCAGGTGGGCAACTGGGAGGGCCTGCCGACGGACGACGCGCGCTGGGAGCCGGCGTTGCTCGACCGCATCGCCCGCATGGTCGAGCGCGACAAGAACCACCCAAGCATCGTCGGCTGGTCGCTGGGCAACGAGTCCCATACCGGTTCGGGTCTCGCTGCGATGGCGGCCTGGCTGAAGGGGCGCGACACCTCACGGTTCGTGCACTACGAAGGCGACCGCGCCCTCGCGTACACGGATGTCTGGTCGCAGATGTACACGCCGCTGGACGAGGTCGAGCGCATCGGCCGTGGCGAGGAGGACCCGACGGCCGATCCGGCCCTGGACGAGCACCGGCGTCACGCGCCGTACCTCATGTGCGAGTACGTGCACGCCATGGGCAACGGCCCAGGTGAGGTGGCCGACTACCAGCGGCTGTTCGAGACCTACCCGCGGCTTCAGGGCGGCTTCGTCTGGGAGTGGCTCGACCATGGCATCCGCCAGGTACGCGACGGGGTCGACTACTACGCGTACGGCGGCGACTTCGGCGAGCCCGACCACGACCGCAACTTCATCATCGACGGGCTGGTGTTCCCGGACCGTACGCCGTCGCCGGGACTGCTCGAGTACGCCGCCGTGGTGGCGCCCGTACGAATCACGGTCGGCGATCGCATCACCATCGAGAACCTGCATCGCTTCGTCGACACGACGCACCTGGTGTTCTCCTGGTCGACCACAGACGGGGTCCAGGGCACGCTCGATGTGCCGCCGGTGTCGGCCGGGGAATCGGTGACGGTCGCGCTTCCCGAGCTGCCGGCAAGCGCCGGCGAGCGCTGGCTGACCGTGTCCGCACGGCTCGCGGCCGACACGGCGTGGGCAGCGGCCGGGCATGAGGTGGCGAGCGGGCAGGGTCAGCTGCAGGCCGCGACGCCGTACACCCCTGGCTCTCCTCTCCCCCTCGAGGCCGATGACGTCGGCTACGGGTTGGGCGACGCACGCTTCGACCGCCGCGGTCGCCTGGTCGAGGTGGCTGGCGTTGCTGTCGGAGCACCGGTCCTGGACGTGTACCGGGCTCCGATCGACAACGAGCTGTACCGGTATGGCGAGCTGGCCGGCCAGGCCACCGAGTGGCATAGGCACGGCCTGCACCGTCCGATCCAGACTCCTGTCTCCGTGGAGGCCGGCACCGACAGCCTGACCGTCGTGACCCACGAGGGGCCGACCGGCTGGAACCACCTGTACGAGCTGACGTGGGTCTGGACGGCCACGATCGCGGGCCTTCACGTGGACCTCAGCGCCACGCCGCATGGCACGTGGCCCTCCCCCATCCCTCGGCTCGGCATCACGATGAGCCTGCCGACGTCTGTCACTGGGATGACGTGGGTCGGGTCAGGGCCCGGCGAGGCGTACGTGGACTCGCACGCGGCCGTACGGATCGGGTCATGGTCGGCGACGCTCGCCGAGCTGCAGACCCCGTACGTCCGGCCTCAGGAGAACGGTCGTCGAGCCGACGTGCGCACCGCCCAACTCACGGACGGGCTCATCGTGACGTTCGACGAACCCGTCGGGGTGACACTGCGCCCATGGACGTCGCAAGCACTCGAGGCCGCGGCGCACACCGTCGACCTCGTGCCGGACGACCGCGTCTGGCTCACGCTGGACGTGGCGCAGCACGCGCTCGGTACGGCTGCGTGCGGACCGTTGCCGCAGGAGAAGTACGTCCTGTCGGCGCGTCCCTTCCATATGGGGGTCACGTTCTCGGGTCTGTCCTGATGACGAAGGTCAAGCCGCAACGACCTAGAAGTTGTCAGAGGTGCCGAGACTGTTCAGCTCGGCTGCTGACCAACGATGCTGAAGAGACGAGCAGCATCGGCAATCATCTGCAGGGATCCGACATGACTTCTCAGCGCGGCCCGTCCGGTGTCCGTGATGGACAGTCGGGTCTTGGTGTAACGGCCCGACGCTACCTTCCGAATGTCGAGGTAGCCCTTGGCATTCAGGGCGGTGATGTTCTTCGAAAGGCTCGGAGCCGTCAACTCGCAGTAGGCCATCACGGCCTGGAAGTCGGCCTCGTCGCACCCTGCCAGGTAGCCGCAGATCTTCAACCGCACTGGCGAGGAGAAAGCATCGTCGAGCGTGATGCCTGTTGGGCTCGCCGGGATGCTCACCGCGGCGTCCCGAATTGGCGCCGCAGGACCAGGAAGTAGAAGATCGCAACGAACGCGCCGATACCGACGAAGATCGTGCTGAGTGTCGCCGTCGCGTTCAGCCCAACCACCGCAAGAACCACTGCGCAGATCAGGAAGACCAGGTTGTCGCGCTGCACCTGCCCGCGGTACCCGTACAGCCCCGCACGCTTGCGCAAAATGTCGGGGAGCGCGCCGGCCGCCAGCACAAGCAACACACCCACGACGAAGACCGCGGCATGTACCCAGCCACTGTTCGATGCCCCCAACAACGCCACACCGACTCCGGCCGCGAGGGCCGAAACCAAGCTGGGCACGAGCGCGAGCGGCGGACGACTGGAGTGGCTGAAGGCGTCACGTGCTTCGGCTGCCTGCTGACGTGCGGTGTCTTCATCCATGCCAACCAACCTAGCAACTACTTGCCTATCGAGCAAGTAGTTGCTGCGAATGTGAGCCGATCGACCTGAACAGTTACGAGGTGCCGGGTAAACCTGTCTGCATGACGAAACGACACCCCCCGTACTGCCAGTTCGTACCCCCGTGGCTGCTGGAACGGCTCGCCGCGCCCGGCGACCGCGCGACCATGACGGCGGATCCCGTCGCGCAGGCCATCGAACAGACGCTGCGCACCGACGCCCAGATCAGGGCGTCTCGGGAGGCGGCATCGCCTCACGCGACGAAGCGGGCGACCAAGCCGGTGTGGGCCGTCTACACCGCAGCGTCCAAGCAGACCCTTCCCGGGAAGCTCATGCGCACGGCGGGCGATCCTGACAGCACGGATCCCGCGGTCAACGAGGCGGCCACAGGAGGGCAGGCGGCGCTCGACCTCTTCAGCCAGGTCTACGGCCGCAATTCGTACGACAATGCCGGCGCCGAGGTGATCATGTCCGTCCACTATGGCCAGCGCTACGACAACGCGTTCTGGAACGGCACCCAGCTCGTCTTCGGTGACGGGGACGGCACGATCTTCGACCGGTTCACGAAGCCGGTGGACGTGCTCGCCCACGAGCTGAGCCACGCCGTGACCGAGCACACCGCGGGCCTCGTGTACTCCGACGAGCCGGGGGCGCTCAACGAGTCGATGTCCGACGTGTTCGGCATCTGCGCCAAGCAGCGGCTGCTCGGGCAGACGGCCCAGCAAGCCGACTGGCTCATCGGTGAGGGCATCTTCCTTCCAGGGGTGAAGGCGCGCGCGCTGCGTGACATGGCCCATCCCGGCACGGCGTACGACGACCCGAAGCTGGGCAAGGACCCTCAGGTGGCCACCTACGCCGACTACGACCACACGACAGGCGACAACGGCGGGGTACACATCAACAGCGGCATCCCCAACCGCGCGTTCCAGCTCGCCGCCACCGGGATAGGCGGCAGCTCGGCCGAAGGGGCGGGCAAGATCTGGTACGCGGCGCTCACCGGCAAGAACGTCGGCCCGAACACGGACTTCGCCGGGTTCGCAGCTGCGACGGTGGCGGCGGCGGGCACCAATGCGGACGTCGTTCGCCAGGCATGGACGACGGTGGGCGTCACCCCGGCGGCACGGAGCACGAGCGCTGGGAGTACGACTGCGGCCCCGGCCAGCGTCGCGGTGCGACGCTCAGGCGGCTTCGCGGGCATGACGCGCACCGGCGAGCTCAATCTCGAGGGTGACGATCCGCGCGTCACCACTGTGCGTCGCATCGTGCAGCGCACAGACTTCACAGCCTTCAGCGCGACCTCATCGGTGCCCGACGCCTTCTCGTACACGTTCTCACTCCCCGACCACGAGGAGGTCACGGTCGCCGAGCACGAGCTGACCCACGATCTCCGTAGGCTGGTCGAACTGCTGCTCGACCAGGAGTGATGCCCCCGACTCACCATCGCGGGAGGGTGCGCGCCGCGCCGCTGCGGGGAGCGTTCACAGGTGCATGATGGAACTCATTGCTACTTCACAGGAAGGGCACAGCGACCGGGTCCGGGCTCATGGGAAGCCCGTGAAAAGATAAGCGTTGACTGTGGTCGAGAGATTCAGCCGCGGACCCGACGGGTTCACTTCATCTGGAGAAAGAAGGCCTGGAATGGGTCGGTGGCGGAAACGCACGGTGGCCATCGTGGCGGCTGTCGCAATCATCGTTGTCGTCGCGGGCGGCGTCCTTGCCTGGAGGCTGACGCGTCCTGCTAGCGCCACGGCCACGGCTACGACGACCACGGCGAAGGCGACGAAGACGACCCAACGTACGAGCGTCTCCGCAACCGGCACGCTGGCTCCCCAGAACCAGGCCTACCTGAACTTCCCTGCCGCGGGCACAGTGTCCGCGGTGAACGTACAGCTGGGGCAGACGGTCGCGGCAGGACAGGTGCTCGCCACCCAGGACACGACGACCCTCGCGTCGGCCGTGACCTCAGCGCAGGCGAACGTCGACTCGGCACAGTCGAGCCTCGACACGCTCAACTCCTCCAGCTCGGCTACCACCGCTCAGATCTCGGCGGCAAAGGCGCAGCTGGCCTCCGCGAAGGCGAAGCTGACATCGGCCAACAGCGATCTGACCGGTGCCACGATGACCGCG
>JADGPB010000191.1 GCA_017882655.1 Propionibacteriales bacterium | reverse complement strand
TATCCATGCGCTATCTTGGCGCTGACATGCCTTGGCAGGCCTGTGCAAACATCGCCCTGATCAGACGAAATCCCTTGTCAGGCTAAAAATGTGGCTCCTGAAGCGTATGTCGACAAGTCGCTTTAGCGGCTTCGAATCTCGTATCCTCCGCCATTGGGAACTGTGCGTTATCTTTGCGCGAAATTGCCCGCCGGCCCCCTCAGCGGACGCTCAGAAGGGGTCGTGGCGAACGACCTCGAGATCGTCTGCTGGCTATCTGAGGGCCTGCGCTCCCCGAACGCCTCCTTGTCTGGAAGTCTCATCAGAACCCTGATCCCGACCCTCTCACCGCCTGACCGATGTCCGCTTCGACACTGCGGCTCACCGGTGCCGGGCGAGCAACCGATCCGAAGCGCGAAGCAGGCCCGAGCACTGGATAGGGGTCGGCACATTCACGGGATTGCAGGTCTAGCGTCAGGCGCATGGACACGCACGTGGTGAGCGCACCTCCGGTTTCGGCGAGCACCACCTCGCTCATCCAGAAGGCAGGCTGCGTCGACGCCGCTGAGCTGCAGTCCACGCTGGGTACACCGAACGCGGGCCTGACCAGCCAGGAGGCCGCCCAGCGCTTGACCCGGGATGGCGCCAACTGGGTCCCGACCCACCGGGCATCGGCCGCCCACGTGCTGTGGGGCCAGGTGAAGAGCCCACTGCTGATGCTTCTCGCCGTGGCGGCGATCCTGTCGATGGCCACCGGGGACGTCGGCGACGCGACGATCATCCTCGTCATCCTCGCGGCGAGTGTGAGCCTGGGGTTCTGGAACGAGTACAAGGCGCAACGTACAGCCGACTCCCTCCAGGACCGGATCACCCACACCACCGTTGTCGTCCGCGACGGTGTCCAGAAGGAGATCGAGGTCTCCCACGTCGTCCGCGGCGACATCGTACGGGTCAGCCTCGGACACGTCGTCCCCGCGGACCTCAGGCTCATCCAGGCCACCAACCTGTCCTGCGACGAGTCGGCAATCACGGGTGAGTCGCAGGCGGCTAGCAAGGACACCGCCGCCGTCAGCGGCCAGCCCGGCTTGGGAGACCTCCCGTGCTGTGCGCTGATGGGCACCGTCGTCCAGTCCGGATCGGGTACGGGAATCGCCGTCGCCACCGGAGCGGACGCCGTCTTCGGTCGGATCGCGGCGTCGCTGAACCAGGCGCCACCCGTGACGAGCTTCCAGAAGGGGTTGGCCAGGTTCTCGCAGTTCCTGATGTGGGTCGCGATCGTCCTGGCCGTGTTCATCTTCGCTGCCAACACCATCCAGCATCGACCGATCCTGACCGGACTGATGTTCGCCCTCGCGATCGCGGTGGGCATCACTCCCCAGCTCCTGCCCGCGGTGGTCAACACCAGCCTCGCGGCAGGCGCCCGGCTGCTGTCCAAGCAGCACGTCCTGGTGAAACGCCTGGTCTGCATCGAGGACCTCGGCAACGTCGACGTCCTGGTGACCGACAAGACCGGAACCCTGACGAACGGGCGACTGACCTATGTGGAGGCCGTACCGGCGAAGGGGTTCACGGAGTCCGACGTGGCTCTGCTCGGGCTGCTCAGCTGCGAGACCGACTTCGCCGCCGCCGGCGCGAACAACGTGGGTCAGGACCCGCTCGACCAGGCGCTCGCCGAGGCGACGCTGGGACATAGCGACCTGAGCAACCATGCCCGTCTCGACCTTCGACCGTTCGACCACGACTCCCGTACGAACGCCGTCCTGATCCAGTCCGACAAGGACGGGCGGCAGGAAGTGATCAAGGGCGGGCCGGAGTCGGTGCTCGCGCTGTGCAGCGGCGTCGACCCGACCGACTCTGCAACCGTGGATCGACTCTTCGACCAGGGGGCCCGCGTCGTGGCGATGGCGGTCAGGACGTCGGCCGGCGTGACCAAGTTGCCCACGACGGACGTGGCCGGCTTCACCCTGGCGGGCTACCTCAACTTCACCGACGAGCCGAAGCAGGACGCGAAGGCGTCCATCGACCGGCTCAACGCCCTGAACGTCGCGGTGAAGGTCGCCACAGGCGACAACCAGCGGGTCGCGGAGAAGGTCTGCCGTGACCTGGGGCTGGATCCGGGCGACACGCTGAGCGGAGACGCCGTCGACGCACTCAGCGACAGCGACCTGTACGAGGCTGTCCAGCGCACCTCACTGTTGGCGCGCATCTCTCCCGACCAGAAGGCTCGGGTCATCCGCGTCCTGCGCCAGCACCATTCCGTCGCCTTCCTCGGCGACGGCGTCAACGACGCACCCGCCCTGCACGCCGCCGACGTCGGCATCAGCGTGCACAGCGCGGTCGACGTGGCCAAGGACGCCGCCGACATCGTGCTGCTGGACAAGGACCTCGGCGCCATCGCCGAGGCCGTGGTCGACGGGCGCAGGGTCTTCTCGAACACGATCAAGTACGTCCAGATGGGCACCTCGAGCAACTTCGGGAACATGTTCTCGGCCGCGTTGGCCTCACTGTTCCTTCCGTTCCTTCCCATGACCCCGAGCCAGATCCTGCTCAACAACCTGCTGTACGACTCCAGCCAGCTCGCCATCCCCACCGACACCGTCGACGACGAACAGCTCCGCAAGCCGTCGCACTGGGACATCGGCAGCATCCGACGCTTCATGCTGATCTTCGGCCCTATCAGCTCCCTGTTCGACTTCTTCACCTTCGCCCTCATGCTGTGGCTGCTTCGCGCGCCGGTCCCCGAGTTCCAGGCCGGCTGGTTCGTCGAGTCCCTCGCCACCCAGACACTGATCGTCTTCGCGATCCGGACCCGTCGCGTACCGTTCTGGAAGAGCCGCCCGGGCCGGCTCCTGCGAGCCACGGTGCTCGCCGTCGTCGCCGTCGGCGTCGTCCTCCCGTACAGCCCGCTCGCCCCGTTGATCGGCTTCCGCCCCCTGCCGGCCACGTTCCTGCTGGCACTCGTGGGCGTGGTGCTGGTCTACCTCGTGGTGATCGAGGTCGCGAAGCTCGCCTACTACCGGTTCGGGCCGCCCCCGCTTCCGGTGCTCGTGCCGGCTCCGACGGCACCGTCCGCTCGGCTGTCCTCCGAGGAACGTCGTCACCGCCACGCGCGCCGTTCGGCAAGCCGCTTCCGCGCCAAGTGAACGGGACATCACCCTTTCGAAGGATCGGTGGTCCTATCCGGCTCCTGTGGCTCTCACTGCGCGGTCAGGATGACTGTCGAGCGTGGGGCCACCGTGTACCGGTCCTGGCCCGGGGTGAGTGGCTGGGGCGGGTCGGAGAGGTCGTCCGGGGAGCCGAGGGTCGTGTCCACGAGCCGGTGCCAGAGCTGACCGCCGGGTAGGTCGGGCAGCGCGAAGTCGAGCGGCTCCCAGTAGGCATTGAAGATGATGTGCAGGTGTTCGGCGCTGCCCGGCTGGGACAGCTCGAGCGCCAGGGTGTGCGAGTCGTCGCTGAAGTCGGGCTGGCCGAGCTCGACACCGTGCCAGGCGACCGTGGCGCTGCCGGGCTCACCCCAGAAGCGGCGGTCCGTGAACAGGGACAACCGCTTCCGGAGATCCAAGAACCCTTGGACGAAGCGCAGCAGGTCGGCCGAGCCGGTGGCCAGGTCCCAGTCGTACCAGCTGGTCTCGTTGTCCTGGCAGTACGCGTTGTTGTTGCCCTGCTGGGTGCGGCGGACCTCGTCGCCCATCAGCACCATGGGCCGGCCCTGCGACACGAACAGGGCCGTCAGGAAGTTCTTCACCTGCTGCCGTCGCAACTGGTCCACCGCCGGATCGTCGGTGGGACCCTCGGCCCCGCAGTTCCAGCTGTCGCCGTTGGGGGCGCCGTCCCTGTTGCCCTCGCCGTTGGCCTCGTTGTGCTTGGCATCGTAGGAGACCAGATCGTTGAGGGTGAAGCCGTCGTGGGCTGTCACGAAGTTGATGCTGCGGGTGGGGTCACGGTCGGGATGCTGGAAGAGCCGGGCGCTGCCCATGAGGCTGTCGGCGAAGGCCGAGACCTGGCCGGGATCGCCCTTGACGAAGCGCCGTACGTTATCGCGGTAGCGCCCGTTCCACACCGCCCACCGGTCACCGACGAAGGTGGTCACTTCGTACAGCCCTGCCGCGTCCCACGCTTCGGCGATGATCTTCGTCCCCGCCAGCACCGGGTCGGTCTCGATGTCCCACAGGATCGGCGGGTCCGCCAGCGGGGCACCGTCTTCGCCTCGAGAGAGCACCGAGGCCAGGTCGAACCGGAACCCGTCCACGTGCATGTGCTGGACCCAGTGGCGCAAGCAGTCCAGGATCAGTCGCCGCACGATGGTCTCGTTGGCGTTGACCGTGTTCCCGGTGCCGGTGTAGTCGTCATACCTGCCGCGGGCGGCCGGGTCGACCATGTAATAGGTGAGATTGTCCAGGCCACGCAGGGACAGGATCGGCCCTCCCGTCCCGCCTTCGGCGGTGTGGTTGAACACGACGTCGAGGATCACCTCGATTCCGGCCTGGTGGAGCGCTTTGACCAGGTCACGGAACTCGTCCACCGGGCCGAGCGGATCCCGACGTGAGCTGTACGGACTGTGCGGGGCGAAGAATGCCACCGGCTGGTAGCCCCAGTAGTTGGTCAGCCCGTCAGGTCCGTCCTGCGGGTCGAACTGCTGCACCGGCATCAGCTCGACCGTCGTCACACCCAGACCCGTCAGGTACGGGATCTTCTCGATCAGCCCCGCGTACGTACCCCGGTTGGCTGCGGTAACGCCCGAGTTCGGGTGAGCGGTGAAGCCGCGCACGTGCATCTCGTAGATGATGCTGTCGTCGAAGTCCCTCTTCAGCGGCTGGTCGCCCTCCCAGTCGTACGCGTCGGGGTCGACGACCACGCTCTTGGCGGCGGTCGCGGTGTTGTCGCCCGGGCGGGCAGCGGCCGCACGCGAGTAGCCAGCGGGTAACGCCACGCACAGCGCGTAGGGATCGACCAGCAGCTTCAGACCGTCGAAGACGAGGCCCTGGTCGGGCTGGTTCGGCCCGTCGGCGTAGTAGCCGTACAGCTGCCCCGCGCGCAGGCCTGGAACGAACACGTGCCAGTAGTGATACGTACGGTTCGTCTCGGGATCGAGCCGTATCGACTGGGCCGGCGCCGCGTCGTCCGCCTGGTCGAACAACGCCAAGGTGATACCGGTGGCGTTGCGCGAGTACACACAGAAGTTGACTCCGCCGGCGTTCACCGTCGCGCCTACGGGGTATGAAACACCCGCCAGGCTCACGAGGGAATCGGGGGTCTGTATCGCCCCGTCCGCGCTGCTGCTCATGAGCTCACCTCGACAAGAACGCCGTACATGTGTCTACCAAGGTAACCCGGCACCACCGATCCGCGTCAGCACCTGACGCCAACTCCCACGCCAAGGGCAACCCCGGCGAACGCCTCGGGATCGTCGTCTCGACCACAAGGGTCTACTCCTGCATCGAGGCCAGTCTGGTGCGCAAGGCGTCGCGTGCCAGACCAGCACCTGGCCGTCAGTGGCACCGCCCGCCCCGATGCCGATGACGACGCTGTACCCCGGGCTCGCCGTGTCCCGCGCCGCGAAATCCCTCTGACATC
>JADGPB010000190.1 GCA_017882655.1 Propionibacteriales bacterium | reverse complement strand
GGGACCGACGACGCCCGGGCGTAGTACTGCCCCACGAACCCGGCAAGGACCTCGTCGTCCCCCGCGCTGGGGTCGGCCTCGAGAAGGAAGACGTCGCGCCCGATCAGGCTCCCGTTTCGGACGACGAAGAGCTGGACCGCCGCCTGCCCGCCTGCGCGGGCGAGGCCCAGGACGTCCTGCTCGGTCCGGGCGAAGGCGGCCATCTTCTGGTCCTCCATCGTCCGCTCGATCGAGCGGACCTTGTCGCGCAGGGCCGCAGCCCGCTCGTACTCGGTCCGCTCCGAGGCGGCCTCCATCTCGCGGCGCAGGCCCCGTGCCACGGTCTCCTGGCGGCCTTCGAGGAAGAGCTCGACCTGCGCGATGTCAGCCCGGTAGGCCTCGCGCGAGATCGCCTCGATGCAGGGTCCCTGGCAGCGCTTGATGTGGTACAGCAGGCACGGCCGCTGGAGGGCCCGCTTTCCCTCCCGGATGTCGAGCGTGCAGGTCCGGAACGGGAAGATCCGCCGGATCAGGTTCATCGACTCGTCGACGCTGCTGGCCGACGCGTACGGCCCGAAGTAGCGGCTGCCGTCCTCGACGAGCTTCCGCGTCCGCTCGATCCGCGGGAAGTCCTCGCCCAGGCTGATCTTGATGTATGGGTAGCTCTTGTCGTCCTTCAGACGGACGTTGAAGCGCGGCTTGAAGCGCTTGATGAGGTTCGCCTCGAGGAGCAGCGCCTCGGCCACCGAGTCGGTGAGCGTGTACTCCACGTCGGCGACGCGGTCGATGACACTCCGGATCCGGTGCGCCTCGCCGTACGGGCTCTGCTTCTGCCAGTAGCTCCGGACGCGGCTCCGCAGGCTCTGCGCCTTGCCGACGTACAGCACGATCCCGCGGCCGTCGCGCATGAGGTAGACGCCGGGGCGCGCGGGGAGGTTCTTCAGGGTCGCGGTGAGATCGGGGGTCACGCCATCGATCGTACGACGCGGGCGCGGAACCGGCGGTGGCGCGACCGGGGCGGCGAGCGGCGAGCGACGCAGCCGGGTCAGATCGCCGGGTGCGGCGCGGCCACCGGCACGCCGACGAGGGCCGGGAGGTCGTCGCCGACGTCGGTCCGAACCCACTCCGCCAGCGACCGGTTGATGATCAGGGTCTCGACATCAACCGCCTCGATGCCATCCCCGGTGTTGAAGGCGATCGTCGCGCTCGTGAGCGGGACCATGGGCGACCGCTGTGAGATCGCGACCAGGGGACGCCCACCCGGCCTCGTGTGCATCTGGCCAAGGACCGTGTAGGGACCCAGCCTGACCTCCAGGCGATGCCGAACGGTGTGGAGCCGGCGTGCCGGCTCGCCGCGCGGGCCCAGCGCCTCGATCGCGAACAGGTCGTCCCGGTCCAGGGTGATCTGGCCGACATCGACCGTGTGGCCGTCGGCGTGGCTCGTGAGCCGTGCGCCATCGACGACGATCGTGAGGTCGCGGTTGAGGAGATCCGTCAGGCGCTCGCCGTCGGCGAGCGTGGTGGCCCCGGACACCCGACAGTCGCCCGCGTAGGCGATGAACTCGACGCGCATGGTCTCCCCTCGCGGCTGCGTGCCCCCACGGGAGCATGATGCAGGCACGGTCCGGGCAACCATGCCCCATTGGTACCGGTGCGAGGTCTTGGGCACCCGCGGGCCGGCAGGTCCCGAGAGACCCTCTGCTCGACACACCAGGAGGCCGGGACGGCGAACCGTCCCGGCCTCCTGCCTGTCCGACGCGACCCTCACGCGGTCCGCGCCGTCATGACGACGAACTTACAGCCATCGCGCCTGGCGAGCCGACGACCAGCTCACGCCGGGCGTCGGATCCCCGCCGAAGCGGGCGCGAACGGAGATGAGCTTCGACGTGGAGGACCGCAACCAGAAGTAGACGTTCCCCGAGGCGTCGGCCACGCGGCTCGTGAGCCGTGTGAACGCGCCCCACGTACCGTTGGCGTTCTTGGTGGCAACCCAGATCTGAACAGTGCTGCCAGCCTGGGTCGAGCCCCCGACGAAGCGCCAGGTGACGTACTTGCCCCGCGCCACGACCTTGGTGCTGGAGTTGAATGGCCCGACCTTTGTCGCGCCGAGGGCGGTCGCCGTTGTCGTCGGGGCGGGTCCCGCGACCTTCTGGAAGACGAGGCGCCCCTCGATCGCCGGAGACACGGTGCCCTTCGCGGTGACGTAGTCGATGACGGCGTCCCGCACGTAGTACTGCGTGTCGTTGAGGATCTTGTTGAGCGGCCAGAGGCTCACGCCGTTGTCGTTGAAGTTGCACGACCCGGCGGCGAGGTAGTTGACGGTCGAGACCCGGTAGAACTTCGCGGCGTCGTTGAAGTTGACGGCCGTGCCGTTGATCGTCAACGAGGCGACATAGCTCCTGGCCGGGTCATAGGCCCCCGGTGAGACATCGTTGTAGGTGACCTTGCCGACCGAGTTCGTGTCGAGCATGCAGGTCGTGTAGTACGAGTACCCGCCGTAGCCGGGCACGTTCTTGTAGTAGTAGTAGTTGCGATAGCCGCGCTCGAGGACCTTCTTGATCTGAGGCCCGTTCATGCTCAGGACCACGAGCGAGTTCTCGTAGGGCATGAGCGAGAACATGTCGGACACCTTGAGGGTGACCGGCGCGTCTGTCGTCGCGGTCGGCGCCACGGCCTTGTTGGTCATCGCGCCGGAGATGTGGATGTCGACCGAGATGTCGTGCTTGGCCAGCTCGAAGACTGCGGCGTCCGCCTGCAGGTTCGCGGCGTTCGTCTCGGTCGTGAAGGCCTGGAGCGCGTCGATCGGGGCCGTGGTCTTGCCGAGGACGGTGTCGTTGTAGGTGTTCAGCTGGGCAACATACGGATCGACGATCGCCTTGATCTCCGGGTCCTCGGGCGTCGTCATCGTGACGCTGAGGTACTGGCCGGCCCGGCTGACGACCTCGTAGCCGCCACCCTTCTTCGCGCGCACGCCCAGCACGACCTCGCCGAGCGTGTTGTTGTAGCGGTATGCCTGGTTGATGATCACCGGCGTGTTGCCCGGGCCGGCGACGATCGTCGGCAGGAACTTGTAGGGGGCCTCGGGGCTGGCCGGGTTGGTGTGGCTGTGGCTCCCGATGATCGCGTCGACGCCGGGGACGTCGGCGGCGAAGTTCGTGTCGACGTTGTTGTCGACCTCGACGCTCTTCGGGTTCGTGGTGAACCCGATGTGGGTCAGGGCGATGACCACGTCATCCTTGGCCTTGAGCGTCGGAGCGATGGTCTTGCCGGTGGTGATGGGGTTCGAGAACGTCAGCCCCGGGATGTTGCTCGGCAGCTCATAGTTCGGGATGCGGTGGTTCGTGATGCCCAGGATCGCGATCTTGATCCCGCCCAGCGTCGTCTCGAGGTACGGCTTCACGCCTGCGCCGCCGTTGGCGGCGGCGAGTCCGTACGTCCCCGAATCGGCAACGTTGGCGCCGAGGATCGGGAAGGCCGCCTGGCCCATGACGCCCTTGAAGATGGGGCTCCCGAAGTTGAACTCGTGGTTGCCAAGGGTCATCGCGGTGTACTTCAGCGCGTTCATGACGGCGATCATGGGATTGGTCGTGAGCGCGGCAGGAAGCGTCGTCCCGTCGCTCGCCTTTCCGCTGAAGGACGACTTGAAGTAATACATCATCGCGTCGCCCTGGATTTGGTCGCCCCCGTCCAGGAGGATCGTCCGGGTCGGATTGTGCAGGCGCTCCTGCTTGATGAGCGTCGCCAGCTGGGTCATCCCGACGAAGGCGCCCTTGGCGAGGTTGCCGTGGGAGTCGTTGTTGTGGAGGACCGTGACCGGGAGGATCGAGCCGCTGTCCGGCGTGTCGGAACCGTCGCGGACGATCCGGTCGTCGAGCTTGCCGTTGCCGCTCGGTCCCTTGTAGGCGGTGGCGGGCGTGCCGTACTTCGCGGCAACGTAGGAGTCAACGGCATTGAGCATGTCGCCCCAGTAGGTGACGTGCGTCATGTACTTGAAGCCGCCGTAGCCGTCACCGCCGGCTGGGGCGAGGAACTCGTTCGTGCCGACCTTGTATGTCTTCTTGAGATCGATCGGGTCGCAGACCTTCGTCGTCTTGTTGACGATGCAGGAGTCGAAGGCGCCCCAGGCGTAGGGCTGCGGGCCCGGGTTCTTGTCCCGGTACGCGTAATACGAGAACTTGAGCCCGGCCGGCTGGATGACGCCGTTCGACACGAGGGGTGCCTGGTTGAGCACCTCGAGAATCTGCGCGCCGGTCATCTCCCCGACGACCGTGGCGTTGCCGAACGGCAGGATCGTGAACATGTTCCCGTACGTCAGCAGCGCCGGCGCATGGGTGCCGTCGGCGCAGCCGGTGTTCGTCCACGCCGTGCCGCTGTAGCACCAGTCGGTCCGGATGCCGCCGGCATTGTTGAGGAAGACGTCGACGTCATTCGCCGCCGTCGCGTCCGTGTTCAGGTAGTTGTAGATGGCGTCGTCGACGAACGTGCCCATCATGTTGTCGACCGTGCCGCCGAGGCGGGGCAGGTCGACTGCGCTGTAGCCGATCGGCTTGTTGATCAGCGCCTGGTACGCGGCATCCGAGGCGAAACCTGCGACGAGCGTGTCGACCGTCGGATCCTTGTCACCGGTCGTGAAGCCCGTCGTCCTCGACCAGGCGACGGAGACCGCCCCGGCGGTGCTGACCGTGACGTCCGCACGGCCGACCGTGCGGCCGTTGTAGTACGCCTGCACGACCGCGGTCGAGCCCACCATCGTCGCGGCGGTCAGGTTCGAGTGGCTGTGGCCGCCGATGATCAGGTTGGCCGGCTTGCCGGCCGTGTTCAGCTTCGCGGCGAGGGTCTGGTCGCCGTAGACCGGGATACCATATCCGTACCCGCCGTCGGCGTAGCCGAGGTGGCTGAGCACTACGATCGCATCGGCGCCAGCCGTCTTCATCGCGTCGTAGTAGTGCAGGATCGAGTCCGCGGGATCCTTGAAGCAGGTACCGGCGGTGGCCGAGGCGATCGTGATGGTCGGCGTCTCCTGGGTCGTGACCCCGATGAAGGCGACCTTCACCGTGTTCGGAGCCGTTCCGACCTCCTTGATCACGTAGGGCGCCGACACGAAGGCCGGCTTGTCCCAGCCCGCGGTCGCGCAGTCCGCGGTGTTCTTGACCACGATGTTGGCCGACACGTGGGGGAACGTCGACTGCGTCACGCGATCGCCGAGGACCGTCTGGCCCCAGTCGAACTCGTGGTTCCCGAAGGTCGCCACGTCGTAGCCCATCGCGTTGAACGCTGCGATCGTGGGCTTGCCCTGCTGGAGGTTCGAGAGCAGGGAACCCTGCATCTCGTCGCCGGCATCGACCAGCAGCGTGTTCGCCGCGCCGACGGCCGTTCGCACGTCATTGACGACCTTGGCCACGCGCGCGATCCCAGGGTTGCTGCCCGACGCTTCGAGCTGGCCGTGGAAGTCGTTGGTGTGGAGGATCGTGAACGTGACCGCGGTCGCCGGCGGCGCCGCGCTGGCGGCGGCGGGCAGCAGGGACACGAGCATTGCGACCGCCATGAACGGGGCGGCAAAGCGGAAACGGCGACTCCG
>JADGPB010000189.1 GCA_017882655.1 Propionibacteriales bacterium | reverse complement strand
GCCGCGACGCTGGTCATCGGCGTCGTACCGCTGCTCCTCGTCGCGGAGCAGGGCCGTACGTGGGGCTGGACGTCCACCAACTCGATCCTCGCGTACGTCATCGGCGTGGCCGGTCTCGCAGCCTTCATCTGGGTCGAGCGTCGCGCGGGTGACAGTGCGCTCATCCCGCTGAAGATCTTCAAGAACCGCATCATCGTCATCTCGCTGTCCGGTGGCTTCGTCATCGGTGCGGGCATGTTCGGCGGCATGATCACGATCCCGCAGTACCTGCAGATCGTCCACGGCTCGACCCCGACCATGTCGGGCGTCCAGCTGCTGCCGCTGGTCCTCGGCATGATGATCGCCTCGATCGTGTCTGGCCAGGTGATCTCCCGTACAGGTCACTTACGGATCTTCCCGATCATCGGCGTCGGCCTCATGATGGTGGCGATGCTGTTCCTCTCGAGGATCGGCGCGGACACGCCCTGGTGGCAGCTGATCACGCTCATGGCCATCTTCGGCCTGGGCCTCGGCAACACCATGCAGCCTCTGACGCTGGCAGTGCAGTCGGCTGTGGCTCCGCGTGACATCGGCATGGCGACGAGCTCGGCCACGTTCTTCCGTCAGATGGGTGGCACGCTCGGTGTCGCGGTCTTCCTGTCGTTGCTGTTCAACACCCTCGGCGACAACATCAAGACAGCGTTCGTCAACGCGGCGAAGACCCCCGACTTCCAGGCTGCCGTCCGTGATCCCAACGTGCTCTCCAACCCGGTCAACGCGACCTTCGTCAAGGCCCTGACAACCGGTGATACGAGCGCGCTGAGCGCGGTGTCGAGCGACTCGTCGATCATCAGCAAGCTGGACCCGCGGCTAGCACACCCGTTCAAGGTCGGTTTCTCCCAGTCGATGGACCTGGTCTTCCTGGTCGGCGCCATCGTCTGCGCGATGGGTCTCGTCGTACTGCTGTTCATGCCGAAGGTCGTACTCTCCGGCAAGTCGGCATCGGCGCAGCTCAAGGCCGATGCCCGCAAGCACAGCCTGCGGGACGACCTCGTCGAGGTCACGGCCATCGAGGCCGGTGGCCACACGATGGAGGAGCTCGACGACAACGAGGACGAGGAAGAGAGCGACGTGGTAGGAGGATCGGTGGCAGGGCTGCACTGATCCCCGCGACGGGTGGCTCGCAGTGCGCCGAGCCACCCGTCGACCTGCGGGTCCACTAGCCCCCGTGCATGGCGATCAGGCCTCGGACGAGGAAGTGCAGAGCGAGGCCGGCGGCGGCGACGACAGCGACCGCGGCGAGCACTTTCAGCAGGATGCGAGTTGTACGGGTCATCGTGGATGTTCCTTTCATTCGGGTTCGCGAGGTTTCGAGGCATGGGCGGGGATGACTCACTGGTAGGCGAGCGTCTCTCGCACGGTGAGGCGACCTGCTCGGTAGGCCGCCGTGAGGGTGGCCGCCACGGCGCCCGCGACCACGAGTCCGAGCCACAGCAGAACGCCTCCGACGGAGACCTCGAACGGCAGCGGGAGGCCGAACGAGATCCGGCCGAGAAAGTCGCCGACCACGATCGAGAGCGGTAGGCCGATCAGCACCCCGGCGATGGCCCCGAGGAAACCGCTGAGGACTCCCTCGGCGAGGATGAGTCGGCGGACGGTGCCGGGGGTGGCGCCGATGGCCTGCATGATCCCGTACTCGCCTCGTCGCTCCACGACCGTGATGCTCATGGACGAGGCCAGCCCGAGGAGCCCGACGATCCCCATCAGCACGGCGAGCGCGGTCAGGGTGTAGATGAAGATCACCACGTGCTGGTCGATGGCGGTGCGCAGCTCGCTGGTGGGCGTGGTGCTCGCCACGATGGCTCCGGTCCCCGCCACGGAGGCCTCGACACGGGCGATGGCAGCGCCGGGATCCTCCTTGTCCACCGCGACGCGGATGCCCGTGAGTCTCCCGACGCCTACGTACGGGGCTAGGGCCTCGGGCACTGTGTAGGCGGTGGCCGGGCCGCCCACTTCCGCGACGAATCCCAGGACCTTCCACGTGCCGACCCGTCCCGCGACCGCCAGGTGAACTGTGTCGCCGATGCGCGGCGTGCCCAGCCGGGTGGCCGCGCCCTGGTTGAGCACCACGCCATCCGAGTCGCCCGGCAGCAGCCATCGTCCCTGGAGCACCTCGAGGTGGAGCATTCCTGTGTCGGCTGGCAGACCTACCAGGCTGAAGCGGCCGTGGCCGCCGTCGGGATAGGTGCGCTGCACCTCGATCTGACCGGATGCGTCGGCGGGGGTGGCAGCCAAGGTCGTGACCATCTCCGCGCTCGTGACGCCGCGCGTGCCACGGACTGCCTCGAGCACGGCCCCAGCGGGAGCCGGCGCGCTCAGCTGGATCTCCGCGTCGTACGTGCGGCGCGCCAGCCCGTTGTCGACCCATACCTGCCAGGCGGACGATGCGTTGAGGCTCGCGGTGAACAGTCCTCCGCCCGCCGCCAGCAGCGTCACCGTGAGCGCCAGCCGGCCGAGCCGTCGAGTGAGGTTGCGGAGGGTGAGCATGAGCGTACGGCTGCCACGCAGTCGAGCCAGCCATTGATCGATAGGACGCGCGCCGGTGGCGGCGTCGAGGCCGTGGTCGTCCAACGCCGTGCGGACGCTGACCCGGGCTGCGCGCAGGATTGGACCCAGCGCGACCAGCACCGGGATCCCGATGCCGGCAGCGACGAGGACCGCGAACACCCACCAAGGCAGAGCCAGGCTGGTGATGTCGATGTTCAGCAGGCCGGCCACGAGCCCGACGAGACCGTACCCGGCGAGCACCGCGGGCCCGATGGAGACTGCGGTGGAGGCTGCCGCGATCACGACCGTCGCGCTGAGGTACATCCGCAGCAGCTGCCCGGTGGTGGCGCCGACGGACTTCATGATGCCGATCTGTCGGGTCTGGGCGGAAAGCATGCCGCCGAGCGTGGCCGCGACGAGGACGGCGGCAAGCAGCAGCGCCGCGAGTGCGAACGCGAGGAACAGACCGGTGATCGCGTTGGTCTGATTCTGGTGGGGATGCTGGTACGGCGGTGCCTGCACCTGGTGGACCGTGTGGCCGGTGGTCGTGAGCCAGGCCGCGACGTCCGAGGCCACCGAGTCGACCGAGGACGGGTCGCGGGCCGTGACGATCTTCAACTCGTCGGCCATGGGGGAGAACCCCAACCTCTGCGCGGCCGACGGGGTCAGGTAGCCGTAGCCGGTGCGTTCCTGGGTGGCGGGCGCCAGCGCCGGGTCGTAGGCGAGTCCGGCGACCGTGATCGCCGTCACGGGTCCGTTCGGCCCTGCAATCTGGACCGTACCTCCCGGGACTGCATTCAGAACGGTGCCCGAGGAGCGTTCGAGGAGGAGCGCGTCGTCCGATGTCGGCCACGTACCGGACTGGACGGTGAAGCGGGCGACGCTCATCGGGTCGTCCGGCGCCACGACGAATAGCAGCATGCGCCGCCACTGGCCGTTGACGAGGGCTCGGGTGGCGATGGTCTGACGGGCGGCGGCGTCGATGACCCCCGGTCGCGTCCGTACCTGTGCGAGCAAGGTCGCATCCACTCCGCCGTCGACGTCCAGGGTCGCGGCCGCCGGGTTGGTGGAGGTGTACGCGGCGGCCGCCTCGCGTGTGATGACCGCTCGCGCGACCAGCAGCGCACCGACCCCGACCAGTGCGACCGCGATCGCGGTCACCATGAGGCCGACCCGGCCGCGAGCCTCCCAGAAGTCCCGGAGCATCTTCCTCGTGCGCGGCCGGATCACAGCGACGCCGCCACGTCGCTGGCGACCCGGCCGTCGGCGAGCGTGACCGTACGGTGCGCGCGGCCGGACAGGTCTCTCTCGTGCGTCACCATAGCCACCGCCTTGCCCGCGCTGGCCAGGCCGCTGAAGAGCTCGAGGATGGCATCGGCGGTAGCCGAGTCGAGGTTGCCGGTCGGCTCGTCGGCCAGCACCACGGGAGGATCAGTGGCCAAGGCGCGAGCGATCGCCGCCCTCTGTTGCTGCCCGCCGGAGAGCGCTGCAGGCAGCTTGTCGGCCTGCTCGACGATCCCGACCTGCTCGAGCAGGGCCAGGGCGGCGGGGCGGCGTTCGCGTACGCCCCAGACGCCGCAGAAGTCCATCGGCAGCATGACGTTCTCTGCCACCGTCAGGGTCGGGAGGAGCTGGAAGAACTGGAAGACCAGACCCACGGAGCGGCCGCGCCACGCGGCGAGGCGGGACTCGCCGAGGGTCTGCACGGCCGTACCAGCGACCCACACCTCACCCGAGGTAGGCCTGTCGATGCCGGCGAGAAGGTTCAGCAGCGTCGTCTTGCCGCTGCCGGAGCGGCCGACGACCGCCACGAACTCACCCGCACGTACGGTCAGGTCGACGCCCTGCAGGGCCGGGAAGTCGCCGCTGGGGGTGGGGTACACCTTCGAGACGCCCCGGACATCGATGGCGAGGGCTGAGTTGCTGGACACTATGTTCATGAATGGATAGTGGGTCCAGTATTCTGAAGAGGTCAATCCGGCAGGCACTGCTGCTGTGCAGAACCGGACACGCCGAGATGAACTGACCAGGAACGAGGCCGATGATCACTCGCGAACACGACCCGCGCACCGACCGGAGGGTGCGTCGCACGCGCGACGCCATCCATCGCGCGCTCATCGAACTCATGATCGAGAAGGGGTACGAAGCCGTCACCGTCGCCGACATCATCACGAAGGCCGATGTCGGCAGGTCGACCTTCTACACGCACTTCACCGACAAGCGCGAGGTGCTCTACGCCAGCATCGACGACCTTGCCGGCTTCCTCCGCGCCGGAAGCCAGGTGAAGGGCGGTCGTCGGCTGTTCGGGTTCAGCCGGATGATGTTCGAGCACGCCCATGAGCAGCAGGAGCTTCTGCGCGCCCTTCTGGGTCGTGGCGGCGGCGCCATCGTGTACGAGCGGATCCGGCTGGTCCTCGCCGACCTCGTGCGCGACGACCTCGTCCCGCGCGTCGGACCGGGCGCGACCGTCCCCCTAGACCTCGTCGTGGACGGTGTGGTGGGCGCATACATGGCACTGCTGAGCCGCTGGCTCGACGAGCGCGAGCCCCACACCCCGCACGAGATGGACGTTGCCTTCCGACGCCTGGTCATCCCGGGCGTCGTGTCCGGGCTGGGTATCACCGCACCAGAAGGTGCGGCGGGTGCCGAGCCCCGGTAGCCGCTCCTGAAGAGCCCGCGAGAGCACCTGTACTGCTCGGGGAGAGGACCTGTACTGCTCGGGGAGAGGACCTGTACTGCTCGGGGAGAGCACCTGTACCGCTTTGGCTTGAGCTGGGCGGCTCGTACGTACCGTGGTGGTCGTTGTCTTGGCAGGGGGCGGGCGATGGCTGGTGCTTCCCGGGACGCGCCGAACGTCCCTCCCGGGTCCCTCCGTCTCCTCGAGGAGTCACGACACGCCAGGTACGTACGGCGTGTTGGGGCTGATCCTGACTCTTCGATGCCAGCTCTCGCTGCCCGACGCGGGATAGGTGCTCGCGCGGAGGGGTATAGGTGCTCTCGCGGAGGGGCACAGGTGCTCTCGCCGAGGGGCATAGGTGCT
>JADGPB010000188.1 GCA_017882655.1 Propionibacteriales bacterium | reverse complement strand
AGTACGCCATCAGCTACCTCAAGGGGGACCACAACCGCGACCTCGTCGGCGCCGGTACGCAGCCGTTCGGGCAACCTGGCGTGCATGCGCAGACCCTGGCTGTGTACCGGCTCATGGACGAGATCAAGGCTGCCCATCCGGGGATCGAGATCGAGTCGTGCTCATCCGGTGGAGCCCGGGTCGACCTCGGCATCCTGGAACGTACGGACCGGGTCTGGGTGTCCGACTGCATCGACCCGCACGACCGCCAGCACATGCTGCTCTGGACCGGCCAGCTGTTGCCGCCGGAGCTCATGGGGTCCCATATTGCCGCCGCGATCTCCCACACCACCGGACGGTCGCACGACCTCGGCTTCCGCGCCGCGACCGCGATCTTCGGACACCTCGGGATCGAATGGGACCTTCGACAGGCGAGCGAGGCCGACCGTACGGACCTGGCGGCCTGGATCGCGTTCTACAAGGAGTGGCGCGACCTGCTCGGGACCGGGACGGTGGTCCGGGTCGACACCGACGACAGCGAGATAGCCAAGGGCGTGGTCTCAGCTGACCGCTCCGTTGCCCTGTTCTCCTTCGCCTCCGTGGGCCGGCCGACGGTTGTCCAACGCGGCCGCCTGCGGTTCCCGGGCCTGGACCCGGAGCGCCGCTACCGCGTGGAGCCCGTCATGATCGGCCAGTCGCCGTCGGGTCTCCGGATCCCCGCGTGGTGGGGGCCCGACCTCGGGCGTCGCCGGACCTCATGGCCTGAGGGAGAGATCTCGATCACCGTGCCCGGGCGTGTGCTGGACCGCGTCGGTCTCATCGACCCGCCGGTGAACCCGGACCAGGTCCTGCTGTACGTGCTGAGGGCCTGCTAGCGGCCGACGACGTCGGGTTCGAGGACGGCGACCGGGAAGAACGCGCGAAGTCCGAGGCGGCGCAGGACGTACCAGACGAGGTTGAACGCCGCCATGGAAGCCATGCTGGTCGCGGAGATCCTCGACCCGGGATCCGCGACGAGAAGCGCCCAGCCCAGCCAGACGAGCTGGTTGACCACCGCGAGCACCATGAAGAGCGTCGCCACGCCTCGTACGTGGGGCGCGCGGATCAGCTCGAGGCTCTGACCCACGGTGGCGATGACGGCCAGTCCGACCGCCGCCACGCCGTACGCAGCGGAACCGAACGCCAGGTCGACGCCGATGGCGGCCGCGGCAAACACCAGGCCCGGCATCAGCGTCGGCAGCATCTTGCGCCCCGAGGCTCGAGCCAACAGGTACAGGATCGGCACGGTGGTCAGCGGGCCCAGCACGTTGGTGACGATCAACGGCATCTGAGAGATGCGGATGCCGTGGGCGGTCCAGGCCAGGTTCATCGCCAGGATCAACCGCCAGGCCGTCAACGAGACACCCTCGACGTTCCGCGTCCTCACCAGGCGGAAGAGCTGGGGCAGCCCCATCGTCGTGTTGATGACGACGGCGAGCCAACCGAGGGCGACGGCCGCTGTCATCGCTGTGGGGGACTCAGAGGGCGCACGAACACAAGGCTCCAGACGGGAGATTGTGGATTCAGGCTACTGGGTCCGGACCGGGCAGCACCCCGCGCGTCTAGCCGTGGAACGTTGAACGACCCCGGTGTCTCGTCGTCAAGACGTTTTCGCTATCGTGACTCGCGCATAGGACGCCGAGGTCTGATCGGCGCCCAGGAGGGACGCATGAAGATCGGGATTCCGAAGGAGTCGCAGGCCGGCGAGAGGCGCGTGGCCGCGACACCGAAGACCGTTTCCCAGCTCCGCGGACTGGGCTACGAGGTCGTCGTCCAGTCAGGAGCCGGCGAGGCCGCCAGCTATCCCGATGCGGCGTACGCCGCCGAAGGCGCCACGATCGTCAAGGGCGCGGCGGTGTGGAAGTCCGACATCGTCACGAAGATCAACGCGCCGACGCGGGCCGAGATCGGCCGGCTCGCCAAGGGCACGACGCTGATCAGCCTGCTCGCGCCGCGGCTCGACCCCGACCTCGTAGCGTCGCTGGTCGCCGCTGGAGTGACCGGAATGGCGATGGATGCCGTACCGCGCATCTCGCGCGCTCAGGCACTCGACGTGCTCTCGAGCATGGGCAACATCGCCGGCTACCGCGCGATCATCGAGGCGGCCCATGAGTTCGGCTCGTTCTTCACCGGACAGGTGACGGCAGCCGGAAAGGTTCCGCCCGCCAAGGTCTTCGTCGTCGGTGCTGGAGTCGCCGGTCTCGCAGCGATCGGTACGGCCATGTCGCTGGGCGCGATCGTGCGCGCGACCGATGCGCGCCCCGAGGTCGCCGAGCAGGTCGAGTCGATGGGCGCCGACTTCGTCTCGGTCCGGTCAGCCGACCAGCAGGTCTCGGCTGACGGCTACGCCAAGGAGATGTCCGACGACTTCAACACGGCGGCCGCTCGCATGTACGCGGAGCAGGCTCCCGACGTCGACATCATCGTCACGACCGCACTCATCCCGGGCAAGCCGGCACCCCGGCTGATCACCGGCGAGATGGTGGCGTCGATGAAGCCCGGATCCGTCATCGTCGACATGGCCGCCGCCAACGGCGGCAACGTCGAGGGGGCAGTCGCCGACAAGATGGTCGTCACCGCGAACGGCGTGAAGATCATCGGCTACACCGACCTCGCGGGCCGTCTCCCCACCCAGGCCTCGCAGCTGTTCGGCACGAACATCGTCAACCTGATGAAGCTGGTCACACCCGCCAAGGACGGCGAGCTGGTCCTCGACATGGACGACGTCGTCGTACGCGGCATGACCGTCGCGAAGGATGGCGAGCTGCTCTGGCCGCCGCCCCCCGTGCAGGTCTCCGCCGCACCGGTCGCCGTGGCGGCTCCACCGCCACCGACACCGGTGAAGGAGAAGAAGAAGGCCAGCCCGGCACGGAACATCACGCTCCTGTCGGTCTGCGCCGCGGCTTTCCTCGCACTGTTCTGGGTCTCGCCCGAGTCGTTCCTCGGCCACTTCATGGTGTTCATGCTCAGCGTGGTCATCGGCTACTACGTCATCGGCAACGTGCACCACGCGCTGCACACTCCGCTGATGAGCGTGACGAACGCTATCTCCGGGATCATCGTCGTGGGCGCCCTGCTCCAGATCGGCGTGGCAAACACCAGCGTCGTCGTGGGCGTGCTTGCCTTCCTCGGCATCCTTCTCGCCAGCATCAATGTCTTCGGCGGCTTCACCGTGACCCAGCGGATGCTCGCCATGTTCAGGAGGGCCTGACCCATGAGCATGACCCTGATCCAAGGCTCGTACATCATCGCGGGACTGGCGTTCATCCTCGCCCTCGCCGGGCTCAGCAAGCACGAGTCGGCCAAGTCCGGCAACACCTACGGCATCATCGGCATGGGCATCGCGTTGGTCATCACCGTGCTCGGCGCGGTCATCGGCATCAACGCGGTCAACGCCGCCCAGGATCGCCCGGGTACCGGCCTGCCGGCCCTCGGACTGATCCTCGTGGCCGTCCTCATCGGCGCAGCCATTGGTATCTGGCGGGCCAAGAAGGTCGAGATGACCGGCATGCCCGAGCTCATCGCGATGCTGCACAGCTTCGTCGGTCTCGCTGCCGTACTGGTCGGCTACAACTCATACCTGTCCGACATGGGGACTGGCGACAAGGTCCATCTCGCCGAGGTCTTCATCGGTGTCTTCATCGGTGCCGTGACGTTCACCGGGTCGATCATCGCGTTCCTCAAGCTGAGCGCTCGGATGAAGTCCGCGCCGCTCATGCTGCCGGGTCACAACTACATCAACCTCGGTGCCATCGTCGCGTTCCTCGGCCTCACCGTGTGGTTCGTGATGTCGCCGGCTCCGTGGCTGCTCATCCTCATGACGGTCATCGCCCTGGCACTCGGCCTGCACCTCGTCGCCTCGATCGGCGGCGGTGACATGCCGGTGGTCGTGTCGATGCTGAACTCGTACTCCGGCTGGGCCGCAGCGGCCGCGGGCTTCATGCTCAACAACGACCTGCTGATCATCACGGGCGCGCTCGTTGGCTCGTCCGGTGCGTACCTGAGCTTCATCATGTGCAAGGCCATGAACCGGTCGTTCCTCTCCGTGATCGCCGGCGGCTTCGGCTCTGACGGCCAGATCACCGGACCCGCCGTCGACTACGGCGAGCACCGCGAGATCACCGCCGAGGGCGCTGCGGAGCTCCTCGAGGAGGCGCACAGCGTGATCATCACGCCCGGGTACGGGATGGCGGTCGCGCAGGCCCAGTACCCGGTGGCCGAGCTCACGACCAAGCTGCGGGCGATGGGCATCACCGTACGGTTCGGCATCCACCCGGTCGCCGGTCGTCTGCCCGGCCACATGAACGTGCTGCTCGCCGAGGCGAAGGTGCCGTACGACATCGTGCTCGAGATGGACGAGATCAACGACGACTTCGGCGACACCGATGTCGTGCTCGTCATCGGCGCGAACGACACGGTCAACCCGGCCGCGCTCGAGGACCCGACCAGCCCGATCGCGGGCATGCCGGTCCTCGAGGTGTGGAAGGCTCGTCACGTCATCGTGTTCAAGCGGAGCATGAACGCGGGCTACGCCGGCGTGCAGAACCCGTTGTTCTTCCGCGAGAACGCGCAAATGCTGTTCGGCGACGCCAAGGTTCGGGTAGAGGACATCATCCAGGCACTGTCGAGGGCGCGAGTCTAGGGAGAACACCAGTGATCGTCACCGCGGACGTCGACATCGCCACCCGCGACGGAGTCGTACTGCGTGGTGACATCGCGAGGCCGGAAGGCTCTGACGATCGCCCGGTCCCGGTCCTGCTGCAGAGGTCCCCGTACGGGGCGCAGCGGGCCGGGACGGCTGCTCTCGTCGGTCTGCCCGACGACCCCGCGGTCTCCCTACCACTGGCGATCGGCGGCTCCGGCCTGATCCTGAACGATGTCGTCGCCGCGGGGTTCGCCGTCGCTGTCGTCGACTGCCGGGGGACCCACCGCTCCGGCGGTACGTTCAGGTGGATGGCCACCGAGGCGACCGACGGCGTCGATGTCGTGTCGTGGCTCAAGGAACAGCCCTGGTGCAACGGCAAGGTGATGGGTTTCGGCGGCTCGTACGTGTCGGCGACCCAGTTCGTCACCGCGCTCGCGAACCCGAGCAGCCTGTCCTCGATCTCGCCGTGGGTCGCGCTCTCGCGACCCGACATCGACATGGCAGGACGGGGCGGCATCCCGATCTACGCCAGCACGTACAACTGGGCCGCGAACCGCGTCAACGACGCGCGGGTCAAGGCCGGGCAGCCGCCGCGTGAGGACATCCCGCTGGCGGAGGGCATCGACCCGGCACCGCTGCTCTCGCAGCACACGCTGCCGGAGCTCGCCGCCGTCCTCGCCACCGCCGCTCAGGGCGCGCACGTCGCGGAATGGGTCGCGCATCCCACGTACGACGACTACTGGCGACTCGCCGAGTACCCGGAGCCTGCGCTGCGCCGCCTGGCGGTGCCGGGGTTCCACCTGGCCGGTTGGTACGACCTGTTCCTCGGCGGCACGCTCCGCAACTTCATGGCGATGCGCCGCGGACCAGCCCGCGCCGACCAGCACCTCGTCATCGGTCCCTGGACG
>JADGPB010000187.1 GCA_017882655.1 Propionibacteriales bacterium | reverse complement strand
TTCCGTAGTCGAGCGGTACGTGCACGACCCCCTATGCTCGCTCGGGTCCGCCGCGGTTTCGCTTCTGGGCATAGATTCTCGTGAGTTGGGTCTTGGCAGTCGATCCCCGGTCCGGGCCCGTGGTTGGCTGTCGTCGCCGTGAGACACCAAGATGGTGGCGCAATTCCAGACCGAGGAGGCGTCACAGGATGAACAACCCGTCGACCCGCCGGGTCATCGGTCCGCTCAAGACCTGGTACGACCTCCACGAAGCACTGGGTCATGAGGTGCGCGCGCTGGCCGACCTTGCGACGGGCATCACGGCTACTGGTGTGGACGGCTTCGCGAAGCGGTTCGAAGCGTTTGACGCTGAATTGCGCAACCACTCCGAAGTCGAGGACGGGATCATGTTCCCCGCCATCCTGGCCGCCGGCGGGACCGTGCCGCACCACCTGCTCGACGAGCATCGCGACGAGCAGTTGCGCGTCTATGCGCTCGGCTCGGCGATCATGGCCGCCAAGGGGCGCGGTGACAGCGAGTCCCTCGCCGGACTGGCGCCGCTGGCTTCGACTCTGCGCGATGGCCTGCTGGCGCACCTGCAGGCCGAGGAGGACGAGGTGCTCGGCGAGGTGGACGAGCTGTTCAGCGCCGACGAGCAGTCGAATCTGCTGCGGACGATCATCTCGTCGATGCCCCCCGACCCGGGCATGCAGCCGTGGGTCGCCGCCGCCCTCACGCCCGAACACCTGGAAGCACGACTGCGGAACATGGCGACCTCGCTCGGGCACGACGCGCTGGTCGGTATGCTCACCCAGATCCACGACGGCGTCGATGCCGCCACGTGGGCCGAGGTGGAGTCCCGCACGCCGGACCTCGCGGCGCTCGTCCCTGGATCCTGATCGGGCCCGCCGTCACGGCGTGCGGTCGACGAAGACGACGGTCGGGCCGCTGCGGGCGCGCGCTCGCTCGACGACGGCTGTGACGTCCGCGAGTGCGGTCAGCCTTTCGGTCGTCGCGCCGAATCCCCGCATGATCGCATCGAGGTCGAGCGCCGGGTCGTCGAAGTCGAGGCCGACGAAGCGAGTCGTGTCGACGTCGCCGCCCATGAACTGCACCCACAAGTCCTTCAACAGGCGGTACTCGTGGTTCACAAAGCAGACGAACACGACCGGGAGGTGCAGCGCGGCGGCGGTCCAGATCGAGTGGACGGAGAACAGGCTCCCGCCGTCGCCAACGAAGCACACGGGGGGACGATCCGTGGCGAGCGAGATGCCGACCGACAGGGGCATCGCCCAGCCGAGTGCGCCACCGCGAGGGCTGAAGTGGACGTTGCGGAACCCCATCGCGATTGCCATCTGCTGGACGAGCTCGTCCTCCGACGAACCTTCCGTCACGACATGGGTGCTGGAAGTGTCGAACTGCTCCAACACGGCGAGGATCAGCGCATCGGAGGGGTCGCGGCCGGGAGCCGAGTAGGTCGCACCGAGCGCGCCGAGGTCGGGCGCGACGTCAGCCCCAGTGATCGGCGCTTCGACGTCGACACCGAGCGCGCGGGCAAGGCCATCGAGGCTGGCACGGATGTCCCCGACGACGGCGATGTCGACCGGCCAGTCGAAGCCGAGCTGCTCGGTAGCCGGGGTGATCTGGACCATCCGCAGCCCGGGCGGAACGGACTGGTCTCCCGTGTAGGTGAACGTGTCCAGCTTCTCGCCGAGCAGGAGCGCGGTGTCGTACCCCAAGAGGATCTCGCGCACCTCCTTCGTGGTCGGCGGAAGCGCTCCTTTGAACGTGGGGTGCAGCATGTCGCACACGCCTTGCACGTGGAACGGCGCGGCGTAGATGTCGGCGCCGAGGGCGGCCGCGAGGTTCGTCATCGCCGGCACCGAGCGGTCCCACCCGACCGCGTAGTCCACGACGATCGCGAGCTTCTCGGCATTCCGAAGCGCTTCGGCAACCTGCGCGATCGATGCGCTCGCGGTGTCGTCGAAGACTTGCGTGGGCTTGAACGTGATCCGCTCGGTCGAACCCTGCATGAAGTCCATGGGGACCGACAGGAACACCGGTCGCGTCGGCTGGAGGCCCGCCTGCACCCAGCACCGTTGCATCGCCACCGTGAGCTCGTCGATGTTGCGGACCTCGTACTGATACTTGGTCGCGGTCTCAGCGAGCTGGGTGTTCGGGCCTCCGAGCACCGGGTTGTGCACGAGAAAGCGGCTGTCCTCGGTACCGTTCACCACGAACAGTGGCACACCGCTCAGATACGCGTTGCGGAGATTGAACATGCCGCTGGCCAGGCCCGGATAGGTGTGCAGGCTGACCATCGCGGTCTTTCCCGTCGCAAGCGAGTAGCCCGCCGCGATGCCGACCGCGCTCGGTTCGTTCAGCGCGAGCACGTAGGTGGCGCTCGAACCGGCGAGCGCGGCGAGGAACGTCGTCTCGGTGGTACCGGGGTTGCCGAACACGTACTCGATGCCGAAGGTGGCAATGAAATCCTGCACGAGCTGGGCGCCGGTCCGCGTCCGCGTCATCCGCGAATCGTAGCCAGCGCTCTCGCGGTCGTCGCGCGCGTCAGCGAGCGGCGTCGGGAGAGTCACTCGTTCCATTTCCGTCAGGACCTCGCGCCCACAATGCGCGCATGTCGCGTAGCACCCACGTGAGCTGCTCGTCGGGGATCAGGTACCCGCCGATTCCCGAGCTGTGCAACATGTCGTAGACGCGCCCCGACACCTCCTCGAGACGAGCCGCGCGATCGGTACCCGGTTCCGGGGGAGCTGGTATCACGGCCGTGATCGTGTCCGAGCGCTGCTCGATGATCTCGATGCGGTAGGGGCCCTCGACCACCGCGCCGAAGTACTCGGTGAGCGCGGCCTTCGGATCCGCGAGCAGCGCGGCACGGCTCTGGGGATCGGTGATCAGCTGGCGATACTGCTCGGTGAACCGGTCGCCGCTCAACGCGCCTCCTTGTCGTGGCGGTGGCGGCACTGCTCGCGCATTTCGAGCAAGGCCACCTTGGCGTCCTGCGCCATGATCCACACGAACTGGTCGCCACTGCGCCAGAGGTCCATCTGGTTGACGGCATCGTCGACCTCGCCGCCATCGGCCGCCGCCGGTGGGATGACGAAGTACAGGGTGTCGCGCCGCTGTATCCGCACATCGACTCGCAAGCCCTCGGGCACCGAGACTCCCAGTCGCGCAAGCGCCTCGGCAGGATCGTCGCATATCGACGGATCGGCCCACGCCAGCTCCGTGAGCGCATCTTCGAGCTCGACGGCGTCTTGTTGTTCGCCCTTGCGCGGTTCGGTGGCCATTGGTCGGAGCGTACCTGCGGGTGCGCGATCGATCATCGCGAAAGTACCGAGGTGCCAACGCTGTCCAGCTCGCCGTGATCAAGTGACGGGTACGAGCAGGCGCGACGCGGAGTGGATCGTGTTAAGACTGCTCGTACCGACGCTCGCGTGGCGGAAGCCCATCATCGCCGGCACCGAGGTGTCCTGGTCGTCGCTGGCAACCACGACCCGGAGGCGATGGCCCACGTCGAAGCGGCGAGCATTGGCAACGAGCGGCACGCGGAAGATCGTCAATTCGCCGGGCACGACGGCGTCGCTCGCACGGCAGCCGAGCACCGGCGCGCCAGGCACGCTCTGCTGATCGTCAACCATGCGGAGGCTCGCGCGTAGGTACCCGGCGGTGACGTCGACGGTCGTGCCGTCGGGCGCGACGTCCTGGAGCGTGACGAGCCATGCAGTGTCGATCGCGGTCGCGGTCGCGTGCAGCTCGAGCTCGATATCGCCGGCGAGGTCGAGCACGTGGTCGAGCGGCGCGGTCGTCCACTCGAGCATCGAGGGCGGATCGGCCTCGCTCGGTTTCGCCCGGCCGAGACCCGTCCCGAGCGCCATCAGCGAGCGCGCACCGGTGATGCCCTCGTCGTCGTCGAGAACGCCATCGGCCCGGAGCGCGAAACCGCGCAGTTGCGCATCTGGAGGTGGCCACTGCGTGGTGGTCCGCCACTCGTCGGCGCCCGGCATCCAGTAGCGGATCGGGTCGCCGTCGAGGATGCCGGTGTCGCGGTTCTTGAGCCAGTGGTCGTACCAGGCGAGCGCCTCCACGTGGAGGCTCTCCCACGGCCAGGTGAGTCCGAACTCGCCGAGCATCGCGACGCGCACCTCGGGCGCGTTCACGAGCGCCCGGAACGCGGGGAACGTTGACGGCAGGTGCAGGGGCACGTTCTGCCAGTCGCACCCCAGGTACGTCGGCACCTCGACCCGGTCGAGGAGCGGGACGAGGTCACGTTCGTCCCACCACTCGTCGTGCAGCGGATGCTCGACCGCCATGTCGCGCCACAGATCGTCCCACGGATGTGGTTCGTGGTGGAGCTTCAGCGCCTCCCGCAGCACGACCACTGACGACTCACCGTTCATCGTCGCGAACTTGCGATGCAGAGGCGGAGTGCGCAGCACGTGGCGCGCGGCTTCGACGAGCGCGCTGCGCCAGAACCTGTCGCTGCGCGCCGACGTGAGCCCGACCATGGCGAGGAACGGCGTCACGAAGCTTGCGCTGAACAGCCCGTGGTGCATCGCGGCGTCGTACAAGTCGGTCGTCACGGCGAGAGGGAAGATGGCACGCAGGTGCTCAGGCTGCTCGATCGCGGCCTCGAGCTGTGTCATCGCGAAGTAACTGATCCCCAGCATTCCGACGTTGCCGTCACACCAGGGCTGCGCCGCGGCCCACTCGACGAGATCGTGGACGTCGCGCCGCTCCTGCTGGTCGAAGAACCCGAACGTGCCACCCGAACCGCCAGTGCCACGGAGGTTCGCGATCACGTGCACGTAGCCACGCGGCACCCAGAAGTCGGTGGCCCCTGCCTCGATGAAACCCATCGGCGCGCCGAGGTCCTGGATCTGGCGCGGGTAGGGCGACGCCGAAACCAGCGCAGGGTGTCGGCCGTCATCGTCAGGGCGGTGCACGTCCGCCAGCAGAACCGTGCCATCGCGCACGGTCACCGCAACATCCTCGTCGGCGCGTGCGGTGTGCTCGGGCTCGGAGAGGTTCCGGTACGTCCGGCCGGTGGTCTGCGGACCGTTGAGCTGGCGCTGTCCAGGCTCGGTGCCAGCAACTTTCACCATGCGCGAACGCTAGAAGGACGACGAGCACCGGCACAACGATTAGAGAAAGCGGAACTCGAGGGCTCGCCGGGCAACTCGCGGCGCCGGCGCGCCGAACCGCGCAGGATGAGCTCAGTCCGGCAGCGGCGAGCCTGGCCTGCAGGCCGGCACCGGACTCGACGACGAGGCGCTGCAGCGACTCGACGGCATCGGATCGTGTCCCATTGATGGTGCGCGAGAGGCGGCGGCGTTTCCCGGTGAGCGGGTCAGGTTCGGTGGCGTGTACGACTGGATCGGTCCCTGTCGGAGAACAGCACACCCGACTGTTTCCGCAGGTCAGAGACCACAAACGACCCCTGACCTGCGGACCGACCGAACTCCCGATCTAGATGTCGTAGTAAAGCGCGAACTCGTAGGGGTGCGGCCGCAGCCGGATCGGGTCGACCTCGTGCTCGCGCTTGTAGTCCACCCACGTCTCGACGGCGTCAGAGGTGAACACGCCGCCTTCGAGCAGG
>JADGPB010000186.1 GCA_017882655.1 Propionibacteriales bacterium | reverse complement strand
AACTCGGCGATCCTCGTCGTGGGCGACAAGTCCTCGGCGACCGTGACGAACTGCACGGTGGCGACGGCGTCCGAGGGGTCGAACGCCCTGTTCGCGGCTGGTTCCGGCAGCCTCACGGCCAACAGCGTGACGATCGCCACGACGAAGGGCTCGTCGCGGGGCCTCGACGCGACCTACGCCGGTGTCATCAACGCCCAGAACATGACGATCGACACCAAGGGCGCCCACTGCGCGTGCGTGGCGACGGACCGGGGCAACGGGACCATCAAGGTCACCGGTACGAACAAGCTCACCGCGGCCGGCGAGGGCTCGCCCTGCATCTACAGCACCGGTGACATCTCAGTGTCCGGCGCCACGGGCAGCGCCGCCATCTCCCAGACGATGGTCATCGAGGGCCAGAACAGCATCACGCTCACCGACTCCACGCTGACAAGCGGCGGTGGGGCCGGAATGATGATCTACCAGTCGTTCTCGGGCGACGCCGCGAACTCGGACTCCACGGCCTCGAAGGCGACGATGACCATCGCCCACAGCACCATCACCGCATCGGGCTCTGTCCCGATGGTCTACGTCACCAACACCACGTGTCTCGTGAACGTCACCGGCGCGACGCTGACCCATCCGGCCGCCTCCCCGCTCCTCTCCCTCGCCGAGGACAAGTGGGGCACGAGCGGCTCCAACGGCGGTCACGCGACCGTGACGTTCTCCGGCTGCACGCTGTCCGGGGCCATGACCGCGGGCTCGTCCAGCTCCGCGACGGTCGCCCTCACGAACGGTACGAAGCTGACCGGGACCACGTCAGGCTCCGTGACCGTCACGAAGGACGGCACCTCGTCGATGGCGGCCTGACCTGCGTAGCATGACGAGGGTTGCCGGTCGCGCTGGAGCGACGGGCGTCATTGACGGGAGCTCATCACATGGCCGACTCGCAGCTCTCGTACCGCACATTGGCCCCGGGTCAGCGCTGCCAGGTGTGGGTGTCCGACCTCGCAGGGAAGACGCGCCTTGTGTACGAGACCGGCGACGTCCTCTTCGAGGCGCCGAACTGGGCGCCCGACGGCCACCTCGTGCTCAACGCTGAAGGCCTGCTGTGGGAGCTTGGGGCTGACGGCGGCGAGCCGCGACAGCTGCCGACCGAGGGCCTCCCGCCCGTGAACAACGACCACGTGCTCTCGCCTGATGGCCGCACGATCTACGCGTCCGCGAACGACTGGCAGATCTACGCCGTGCCGCGCGACGGTGGACAGGCCGCACAGGTCTCGCTCGACGACGGCCGGATGCACTTCCTCCACGGCATCAGCCCTGACGGCGACGTCCTGTCGTACGTCGCGCTCGAGCCTCAGGGCGACGACTGGTGGGCGCGGGCGAACGTACGGCTGCTCGCGACTGACAGCTCGTGGGACATCCCGCTGACCGACTCGTCGCGTCCGGACGACGGCCCCGAGTTCTCGCTCGACGGCCAGTGGGTCTACTTCAACACCGAGTTGTTCACCACCGCGCCCGGCCACGCACAGATCGCCCGCATCACCATCGACGGCTCCGATCTGCAGCGTCTCACGCACGACGGCCAGGTCGACTGGTTCCCCCACCTGTCGCCAAACGGCACCCATGCGGTCTACATCAGCTTCCCGACCGGTACGACCGGGCATCCGGCGGACAAGCCGGTCGAGCTGCGGATCGTCGAGCTGCCCGAGTGGGATACGCCGACGGCCTCGATCCAGCTCTTCGGCGGCCAGGGCACGATCAACGTCACGAGCTGGTCGCCGGACGGCAACCACTTCGCGTACGTCGCGTACCCGCAGGACTGACCAGTACACGCACTGAGGGCCCCCGCAGATCGCACCCGCGGGGGCCCTCAGCCGTTTGTCGCCTAGCTCACTCGGTCACGCGCCGCCTGCGTGCGACCCAGAGGACGCCGCTACCGGCAGCCAGCAGGGCCACGGTGATCAGCGGCAGCATCCAGCCGACGTCAGAGCCGGTACCCGGCAGGCGAGAGATCGTCATCGTTGCCGACTCGACCTCGTCATTCGGCGTGGGATCGACGAACCCACCGGTCACTTGCGCGGTGTTCGTGACGGACACGCCCGTCGCCGCCTTGCCGACCTTGACCGTGATCGAGATCTTCGACACGCTCCCCGCGGGGTAGTCGGCCTTGTTGGTGCAGACGACGTTCTGCCCGGTGATCTGGCAGGTGAAGTCGGTCGAGGTGGCCGACACGGCCGTCAGCAGAGCCGGCAGCGGATCGGTGACCACAACCTTGCCCGCTGGGACCGTGGACGGGCCCAGGTTGGAGATCGTGATGACGTACTCCGCGTTACGACCCGACACGAGGCTTCCGACCAGTGCCTTCTTGAGCCTCAGGTCCGCCGCCTGGACGACCACCGGGTCGACCGAGGTGTTGTTGGCTGGGTTGATGTCCGGCGTGGACGACGTCACCGTGACCGAGTTCACGACGGACGGTGCCGCCTGGACGCTGGTCGTGGTGGTCACGTCGATGTACGCCGAAGCATCGGCAGCGAGGTCGGTCGCGAGATCACAAGTGATCTGCTGCCCGACGGTCGTGCAGGTCCAGCCCGTCGACACCATGGAGTCGAGGGCGAGGCCCGCCGGCAGCGTGTCGGCGATCTCCACGGCCCGGGCAACGCCCGGTCCGAGGTTGGTCACCGTGATCCGGAAAGTGACCTTGCCACCCGCGTCGATGCCGCCCGCCGGGTGGGACTTCACGACCATGAGGTCGGCGACCTCACGCATCCCGAAGTCCACGTCCGTACGGTGCTGGCCGCCCTCGAGCGACACTGTCGCCGTCTGGAGGATGCCGCCGTCGACGTCGTACGTGGGGACGTAGCCGGCCGGCACGGTCGCCGTGTCGATGTCCACACGGTACGAACCAGCAGGCAGGTTCGGGATCAGGTACGTGCCGTTCGCAGCCGTCGTCACCGTGGGTAGCACGATGTCGTCGGCCGTACCGAACACGCCGTCAGGCCCTGCCCACGTGGGGATGAGCGACACCCCAGCGATGCCTTCTTCGCCCGGATCCACGACGCCGTCGGCGTTGCGGTCGTGCCAGACCAGGTCACCGATCGAGGCGTCGCCGGTGTACGAGAAGTCCTGCGCGAGGTTCTGCGGGTTCGCCGGGGTGAGTGCCACCGCGGAGAGGTTGGCCGACCCGATGCCGTCCGCGTCGAACGTCTCGGTGAGGGCCACGGGCGGAACTGCCGCGACGGTGTAGTTGCCCAGCGGAAGACCTGTCACCAGGTACTTGCCGCCTGCGTCGGTCACGGTGGTGAACACGACGTCGTCGCCGCCGCCCGCCACGCCGTCCTGGCCGAGGTACGTGACCGTGATGGCCACGCCCGGCAGCGGACGATCCGTGGCGGCGTCGAACGTGCCGTCACCGTTGTTCTGCGTGTCCAGCCACACCTGGTCGCCGATCGAGCCGGTAGCTGAGTAGCCGAAGTCCACATCGCGCCGGTTCTGGCCGTTGGCGAGGGTGGCCGCCGTGGTGTTCGGAACGGTGACCCCGTCGAGGTCGTACGTCTCGGACAGTCCCGCAGGCAGGGTCGCGGTGACGACGCTCACGGTGTACGAACCGGCCGGGAGCCGGTTGACGAGGTAGTTGCCGCCCGCGTCGGTCGTCGCGGTGAAGACGATGTCGTCGCCGCCCCCCGCCACACCGTCAGCACCGAGGTACGTCACCGTGACGGTGACACCGGGGATGCCCTGCTCGCCGGGATCCTGGACGCCGTCGCCGTTCTGGTCGAGCCAGATCCGGTCGCCCAGCGAGGCGGTACCGGTGTACGAGAAGTCCTGGTCCAGGTTGTTCGGTACGCCGGCCGTCAGGCTGACCGCGGATGCGTTGGCCGTGCCCACGCCGTCGGCGTCGTACGTCTGCGCGAGACCGGCCGGGAACGCCGGGGAGGTCGTGTCGACCACCACGGTGTACGGGCCGTACGGCAGGTTCGGCACGAGGTACTTGCCCGTACTCCTAGCGGTTGGAGCGCGCAGAGCGCACCCCAATCTGGGCGCGAGATTTGGGCCCCATCGCGAAACCCGCGCCGAGTATGTCAGGACGAGTCTTGCCTCAAGGGCAGATGAGAGTCCGGCCATTTCGTGTGCTCAGGAGCGCCACGCGATGGGTCGATGGCGCACGGCGGTGTGTGGATTGGACGCACCGGTGAGAATGGGCGAATGCCAGAGGGCGACTCCGTGTACCAGACAGCGTGGCGGCTCCATGCCGCGCTTGCTGGACACGAGTTGAGCATCGCCGACCTGCGGTGGCCGTCGTTGGCGACCGCCGACCTGGTGGGCGACATCACGATCGAGGTGGTCTCCGTCGGCAAACACATCCTCCACAGGCTCGACTCCGGTCGTACGCTCCACTCGCACCTCAAGATGGAAGGCCGCTGGCGGGTTCGGCGGCGAGAGCCTCAGGATCGGTGGGGTGATCCGGCGGTACGAGCGGTGCTGGCGACTGGTTCGCACGTCGCTGTGGGAACCCGGCTCGGCATGCTCGACCTTGTCGCCACGCGAGACGAACAGACTCTCGTCGGACACCTCGGGCCCGATGTCCTCGGCCCCGGATGGGACCCAGAGCGGGCCGTGGCAAACCTCACGGCGCGGCCCGAGGTAGTCATTGGTGAAGCGCTGCTCGACCAGCGCAACCTCGCAGGCCTCGGGACGGTGTACGTGGCGGAGACGTTGTTCCTCCAGCACTTGTCGCCCTGGACGCCGATCGGTGAGATCACGCCCGCGAGGCTGGCCGGTACGGTCGCGCGCGCCCACACATTGCTGTCGGCCAACAAGGACACGTACGCGCGGACGATCACGGGCAGCCGCGTCGAGGGGCAGCAGGACTACGTGCATGCGCGGTCAGGGTATCCGTGCCGTCGCTGCGGTACGACGATCGAAGTCGCGTCGCTGGACGAGACCGGCCGCGTCATCTTCTTCTGCCGGACCTGCCAAGAGGGACCGTTCCCGGACCTACGGGCGCAGCGTCCACTCGGCTCCACGCCCAGAGGCCCGGAGACCCGCCGGGCCTATCGCACGCGCCGCTGACACAGCCCGAGTCGTCGCGAAGTCGTGATCCAGAACGTGGGAGGATTCGCCGGTGCCCGTACCGTTGCCGCCTCTCGACGAGGTCCTCGCGAGCGCCCACGTGGTGGCAGTTCCCATGCGCGTACCGTTCCGCGGCGTGACTGTCCGTGAAGCGCTCCTCCTCGACGGCCCTCACGGGTGGGGGGAGTTCTCGCCGTTCGTGGAGTACGACGACGCAGAGGCGGCCGCCTGGCTCGCGTCGGCAGTCGAAGCCGCCTGGCAGGGATGGCCCCGGTCACGCAGGGATCGTGTCGCCGTCAACGCCACAGTCCCTGCAATCGCGGCCGACCAGGTCGCAGCGATCCTTGATCGCTTCGGCGACTGCGGGACCGTCAAGGTGAAGGTCGCCGAGAACGGGCAGACCCTCACCGACGACATCGCGCGGGTACGAGCGGTGCGCGAGGCGCGTCCCGATGCCGCCATCAGGGTCGACGCGAACGGCGCCTGGTCGGTCGATGAGGCATTGATCGCGCTGCGATCGCTCACTGAGGTGGGATTGCAGTACGCCGA
>JADGPB010000185.1 GCA_017882655.1 Propionibacteriales bacterium | reverse complement strand
GCGGTCACCGTCTTCGTGTACGACACCGCGCCCGGTGGGGCCGGTTTCGCCGCTGCGGGCTTCGACCGCGCCGACACGTGGCTCGCCAACGCCCTCGATCGAGTAACGCAATGCACCTGCGAGACCGGGTGTCCCCGGTGCTGCATCGTCTCGGGCTGCCCGATCGCGAACGATGACGTGGACAAGGCGGCCACGATCGCCGTCCTTCGTGCGTGGGCTTCGCGCCAGAGCGAAGATGTCAGCGAGCTCAGCCAGCTCGACGGACCGCTGCTTGCATCCCCGTTGGCCCGTTCCTCTCATCGGAAGAAGAACGGTGCGACCGTCTCATAGATCCGCTCGATGATCGCCACGATCACGCGGAACACGGGATCCCGCAACGGATCGCTCACGAATCGGATCCCCGCCCAGGCGAAGGCGATGACGAGCAGCGTGATGATCGCCTTCTCTGCGGTCACCGCGCCTCGCTCATCCTGTGGGCACGCGTTGCTGCGCCGGATCATGCCTGACTCCTTTCTCCAGTCGGGTGGGCTCACCCCGCCGCGTTGCCGGCGTGCGCCTCGGCGCTCACCTGCATCGGCAACGGGGTCCTCAGCCCTGTAGGAACGGTGGCGCTCACCGCGACGACGAACGACGCGGTGGTGCCGGTCAGCACGCAGCTCGTGAGGTCTGCGCCGTTCGTACGGGCGCTGGCGCGAGCCGCCGTACAGACGTCAAGTCCGCCGATCTCCGCCGTCGCGGCGGCGAGAGCTGCAAGGTCGGCGGCAGCCCTAGCCCGATGACTCGCCAGGATCACCGCCACGACAAGCACTGCAACCGTGGCAGCCGTGACCAGCACGAGGGCGATCGAAGCCGCGAAGACCGTGGCCGACCCACGGTCTGTCGCGCCCCGGACCGTCACGGAGAGGCCCCCGGTTCGAGCACGGCGGTCGACTCAGCGGCCAGGTGGGCGGTGACGCGGATTCCTGGAACTATCACCGCGTCGGCTTCGACCCTCACGATCACCGTCGTAGCGGTGGTGCGTACCACGACCTGACCTCCCTTGGGCACGTGGCTCTTGGCCTCGGCGACACCGCTCGCATCACCGCGCGCTGCCTGCCTCGCGATGGCGGCAGCCGAGTCGACGCACTGGACCTGGACGAGGACCACGCCGATCGCGCAGACCAGCACCGCCAGCAGTGCCACCAGACCCAATGACGCGAATGCTGCTTCCACGGTCACCGCTCCGCGCTGGCTGCCCTTGATCGGCCGCATCACCACTCCTTCCGCTGCGGCGGGCCGGCGGCCCGCAAGACCGCCGACCCATCGCATCCGGTCATCCCGCGAAGGCGCCGAAGTTGCTGAGGAGGAACTTGATGATCGCGAGGATGATCTGCAGGAGCTGGTTGCGCATCGCCTCGTCCGTGATGATCTTGAGCAAGACGCCGCCGAACGTGATGGTGCCGACGGTGAGCAGCGCGTACTCGGCCGAGACGGCGCCGCGGTCGATCAGTCGCCGACGCACAGACCGCGGGGCGGGGTGGGTGACCACGAGATCGGACATGTGGTTGTTCCTTTCTTCTGCGGCGCCGGATCGCGCCTTCACCAAGGACCATGTGCAGCTCCGCCGACTTTCGTCATCGATCGCGGAACCTGTGGAAAGTCCGTGCGCCATCGCTTGCCTGTGGACAGATCAAGGGAGCAGCGACGCCAACACGCCGGCGATCACGGGCACGACGCCGAGCAGGAAGAACGCCGGCAGGTAGCAGACGGAGACGGGGATGATCGTCTGTACTCCCACCGCCTTGGCGCGCGCCAGGGCGGCCGCATGGGCTGCCGACCGCGCCGCTTCTGCGTGGCGCGACAGCAGTGCACCGGTCGCCGTCCCGGCGTCCGCCGCGCGCGCCAGGTCGCGCGCGACCGACCCGAGGACCTCGTCGCCACGAAGAGCGCCCCAGGCGTCGCCATCGCCGAACCCTGCCGCCGTACGGGACACGACCGAGGCAAGCCGCTCCCCCAGCCGGCCGCCCACGGCCGATGCCACGGCTGACGTCGCGCTGCGCAGCGGCATGCCTGACGCGACGCAGGCCGCGAGTAGGTCGAGGCCCGTCGGCAGCTCCGAGACGAGCTCCGCACGCTTCGCAGCCGCACCACCTGTCTCCAGTCGCCCCAGCAACCAGAACACGACACCGCCCAGCACAATCCCGAGGGCCAAAGAGGCGGGTAGCGGGACGTCGAGGACCAGCGTCGAGGTCAGGGCAGCCCCAGCAGCGGCGATCCCGCGTGTCCGCGGAGGAAGTGCTGACGCCTTGGGCCTGAACCAGGCCGGCCACTCCATCATCGGCACCATTGCGAGTCTGCGGAGCGGGTCCTGTGGCCACCAAAGGTGGACGACGAGGGCCGCCCCCGCCGCTGCCGCCATCACCAGCACGGTCGCCATCACGGTGCCCCGCGCCGTCGGCGCGCGCGTGCTTTCTCCGCGCCTGGCGTCGCACGAGAGACCAGCAGCTCAGTCCACATGACGCCCGTACATGCCAACGCTGTGCCGACGACAAGGCAGAGCGGCCCGACGACACCTGTCAGGAAGAATCGAACCGGTTCGCCGCCCAGAGCGAACCCGGCTGCCAGCCCGATGATCGGCAGGACGCCGAGCACCTGGCCACTGGCCCGCGGTCCTGCCAGTTCCGCGACCACGACCTGCTCGACGTCGCGTTCGCGGCGGACAGCCTCGGCGACAGCAGCCAGCGCCTGGCCCATCGGCGCGCCGGTACGCTCACCCACCTCCCAGGCCTGCGCCAGTCGCACCAGCCCCCCACGGCCCGCGGGCGCGCCGGCAGCCCGCAGCGCGGCGGGCACCTCGGCGCCGACCCTGTGGGCAGCGGCGACCGGCTCCAAGACCGGACAGTCCTCCGCCGCCAGCATGAGGGCGGACGCAGGGATGTTGCCGATCGCCACCAGCGACCCGATGAGCTCGCACGCACGCGCAACCTCCGCCGCACCCCGGCTCGCCGCGCGGGCAGCGAGCGAGGCCCGTATGGCCGCCACCACCGTTGCCGCGACGAGGCAGCTCGAGGTCGCCACCGCACCTGCGCCCGCACCCCACCCGAGCAGCGTCACCAACCCCGTGACGCCGACGACCAAGCCTGCCAGCGTCGTATCTCTCACGAGGCGCCGCGGCGGCGACGCACGCTCATCCAACCGCTGCCTCAGTCGCCGGGGCCCGGGATGCGTGACCAGGATCGAGACCAGTGCGGCCATCGCGACCGCCGCCACCACCGTCATGTCGCACCCAGTACGGTCTCGAGTTCGACGGCTCCGTCATGCCGCAGCAACCGGCCGCCCGCTGTCACCTCCAGCGCTCGCCGCGTCTCGACCAGCCCGCCGGGTCCCCGAGTAAGGACGGCGACCTCGCCGACCCGACGGTGGCCACCGGTGCGTGCCACATGAACCACCGCCCGTACAGCCGCGGCTATCTGGCTGTGGGCAGCCTCTCGGCCGAGTCCGCCCAGCGCCGCGAGGGCCTCGAGCCGGGCGGGCACCGTGTCGGCGGTGTTCGCGTGCACCGTTCCGCATCCGCCCTCGTGACCGGTGTTGAGCGCGATCAGGAGGTCGACCAGCTCGGCGCCGCGCACCTCCCCGACGACGATCCGGTCGGGACGCATTCGCAACGCCTGCCGTACGAGCTGCGTCATCGTCACCGCTCCCGCACCCTCGGCGTTCGCTACGCGGCCCTCCAGCCGTACGCAATGGGGATGACCCGGATCCAGCTCCCGCGAGTCCTCGACCACCAGGATGCGGTCACTCGGCGGTACGAGTGCGAGCAACGACCCCAGCAGAGTGGTCTTGCCACTGCCGGTGCCACCAGACACGAGGAATGCCACCTTCGCGGCGACCATCCGCCGCAGCACGTCGGCAACCTCCGGGTGGCACGTACCGGAGGCCACCCAGTCGTCCAGCGACAGCCGGGACCGAGCCGGTATGCGCAGCGAAAGACACGTCCCGGCGTCAGCGAGGCTGCCGAGGATCGCGTGGACGCGCGTCCCGTCGGCCATTCTCGCGTCCACGAACGGGCTGGCGTCGTCGAGACGCCGCCCCACGGAGGCGGCCAGTCGCACGGCCAGGCGCCGCACATCCTCGTCCGACCCGAAGTGAACGGGAACGGTACGGAGCCCGTCGCCCGTGTCCACGTACACGTCGCGCGGCCCGTTGACGATGACGTCGGTGACGCCCGGCAAGGCCAGCAGCGGCTCGAGCAGGCCCGCGCCCACGCTGTCACGGTGCAGCGCCTGCGCCACCGCGAGCACGCTCTCGTCGGACACGACGTGCCCACACCACCGCAGCACATCGGCGACATCAGTCTCGTCGGGGTCGCGGCCGAGCGCCGCAATCCTGGTACGCACCGCCTCCCACTCCTCGGCGTTCATGTCCGGTCCCGCCCCGCGCCAAGCTCGGCCAGAACGGCCGCACACGCCTTCAACCAACGACGACCCGCGGCCTTGTCGGGCGGCACGCCCCGCTCCGCAGCAGGTGCCAGGGCGCCGTCGTGCGGGATCGTGCCCAGCAGCGGCAGCTCGAGCGCCGACGCCACTTCGCTGGCCCGGATAGCACCCCCGCGCCGCATCCGCACCACGACTCCCGCACCCGTCGCCTCAGCGGCGGCCAGCGTCATGCGTGCCGCCGCCACCCCCCGCACGTCCTGAGCGCACAGCACAACGACCCTGTCGGACGCTCGGAGCGCCTCGCGAGACCCCGCATCGAGGGACCTGCCCACGTCCATGACGACGAGGTCACTGGATCGGGAAAGCGAGGCCAGCACGGCCGCGACCGCATCGCGCGTCAGAGCGGTCGTACCGTCACGGCCCATCGAGACCAGCGTCACCCCCGCGACCTCCGGAACCTCGCGTCGCAGCTGCCCAATCTGACCGCGCGCAGCCCGGAGCTTGTCCCAGCGCCAGCCGGGCACGCGCTCGGCACCGAGCAGGAGGTCGACGCCCCCACCGAGCGGGTCAAGATCCACGAGCGCCGTCGCGCCCAGCGACGCGCCAGCGCACGACAGCCCCACCGCCAAGGTCGACGCGCCGACGCCGCCGGAGCCGCCCAGGACGGCGATCCGCGACGTGCGCTGCGCCGACCCCGTACGTCCCGCCAGTACATCCGCAAGCCACGACCCGCCCTCGGGCAGCACGATCGTGGCCGCCCCCAGTGGCACCGAGGCCGACAGCGCCGCCGGCGACGCCGAGGCGTCCGCCAGCACGTACACCCCCTGTCTCGACGGCAAGCCCCATCGTGCGGCGAGCACGGCGAGATCCGCCCCGACAAGCACCACCCGCGCCTCACGCCACCGGCCGATCAGCGCTTCTGCCTCGCTCACACGCACCACCGGACGCTGCACGGCTGCCCCCGCCGCAGACACGGCCGCCGCGATCGCGTCGTCGGCCGTGCACAGCAGCGTCTCGATAGTCATCGACTGCTCCACACCAAGACCATGTGCGCAGATCGGCGATTCCCGTCACCCAATTCGACTCCTGTGGAAAACCCCAGTCCCGCAGCTGTCCACAACTCCCCCGCGTAGGTCCCTGCGCACAGGGCACCGCGTGGTTAGCATTCGGTCATGGCCCGACCGTTCCTTCCTGAGTCCGCGGTGA
>JADGPB010000184.1 GCA_017882655.1 Propionibacteriales bacterium | reverse complement strand
GACATGATCGCGAGTGCCGCCACCGCGCCGCCGATCGCGAGGGATCCGGTGTCGCCCATGAAGATCCTGGCCGGGTTCGCGTTCCACCAGAGGAAGCCGAACAGGGCGCCGGCGATCGCGATCGCGAACAGCGCCAGGTCGGACGGGTTGCGTACCTCGTAGCAGCGCGGGCCGATCGTCGACGCCCGGCCACACCACTGACCCGACTGCCAGACGTTGAGGATCACGTACGCGACGAACACCAGCGTCGCCACGCCTGAGAGCAGACCGTCGAGGCCGTCGGTGAGGTTCGCCCCGTTGCTGAACGACGCGATGATGAACATCATCCAGACCACCGCCACGACCGCGGGCAGGGCCAGCCCGGGGATGTCACGCAGGAACGACACCGCGCTGGACGCGGGGGTCACGCCTCGGTGGTCGGGAAACATCAAGCTGAGTACGGCGAAGGCGACAGCGATGACGCCCTGGAGGATGAGCTTCCACTTGGCGTTGAGGCCCAGCGAGCGCGCCCTGCGGATCTTGGTCCAGTCGTCGAGGAAGCCGACGCAGCCGAGACCGACGAACAGGAACAGAGCAAGCAGACCCGACGCTGACACCGGACGCCAGAAGATGAGGTGCGAACCGAAGTAGCCGAGGACGACCGCGACGATGAGGATGACGCCGCCCATCGTCGGCGTGCCGCGCTTGGTGTGGTGCTCGGTGGGACCGTCGTCGCGGATGAACTGCCCGTACCCGCGTCGTGACAGGAACTGTATGAGGAAGCGGGTGCCGAACAGGGTGATCGTCATCGCGATCGCACCGGCGGTGAGGATGCTCAGCATGGTGCTCCCAGCAGGTCGGCGGCGACCGTCTCCAGGCCGACGCCGCGGGAGGCCTTGACGAGGACGACGTCGCCGCGACGCAGCCCGGCCAGCTCGGCCAGAGCCTCGGACTTGTGGGTGAGGCGCAACGCATCCACGCCCCCGGCCGCAGCCCCCGAGACGAGGTTCTGCGCCTGCGCACCTACTGCCAGCACGAGCACAGCTCCCGAGGCGGCAGCGTAACGGCCGATGCTCGCGTGCTCGCTGGCGGTGTCCTCACCGAGCTCGAGCATGTCGCCGAGCACCACGAAGAGCTTGGCGCCCGGTGTTGTCCCCTGCCTGGTCGCCACCATCCGCGCGGCCGTGTCGAGCGCCGCTCGCGTCGAGTCAGGGTTGGCGTTGTACGCGTCGTTGACGATCGTCACGCCGTCGGATCGGTCGCGCACCTCCATGCGCCACGGCGAACGCGGCGTCGCTGTGGACAGCGCCCCGGCGATCACGTCCAGCGGCAGGCCCAGCGCGACGGCCGCTCCCGCGGCGCACACGGCGTTGCCGACCATGTGGAGGCCCGTGACCTTCAGCCGCACCGGTCGGGGCGCCTGACCGCTCGCGTGCAGGACGAAGCCGTACCGCTCCGCGTTGTCCGGTCGTACGTGCTCTGCCCAGACTGCGTGGTCCCCGCCCGGATCTCCGGCGGCGGACACGAGAAGCACCTGCGCGGGCGTGCTCGCCGCCATGGCCCGCACCCGCTCGTCGTCGGCGTTGAGGACGGCCCACCCTGTCGCCGGTACGGCCTGGACGAGCTCACCCTTCGCCTCCGCGATCGCCTCGACGGAGCCGAACTCGCCCAGATGCGCCGTACCGACGTTGCACACGACACCGACGTCCGGCGGGACGATCCCCGTGAGGCTCGTGATGTGTCCCGGCCCGCGTGCACCCATCTCAGCGACGAGGAACCGGGTCTGCGAGGCGACCTTGAGCGCGGTCAGCGGCGTACCGATCTCGTTGTTGAACGACCCGCGAGGGGCCACGGTCTCACCTGCGGCCTCGAGCACCTGGGCGAGAAGGTCCTTGGTGCTGGTCTTCCCGGCCGACCCGGTGATCGCGGCGACGCGGAGACCGCGCTCGCGCGCTGCGGCCACCTGGACGCGGGCCAGGTCAGCGAGGGCAATGAGCGGGTCGTCGACGACGATCTCGGCAAGAGGCGCACCAGTCGTGTGGCCGACGATGGCCGCGGTAGCGCCAGCAGCAGCCGCAGCAGCCACGAAGTCATGCCCGTCGGTACGTTCACCGGGCAGCGCGACGAAGAGCGAGCCGGGGGTCGCGAGCCGCGAGTCGATGACGACATCGGGCCCGATGAGGGCCTGCGCGTCATCCGTACCGAGAGTTCCCGAGACGGACCGAGCGATGGCTGCCAGAGGCGTCAGCTCCACGTACGCACTCCTTGTCGCAGCCGGGCCCACTCCTCGCGGACCACGTCGGTGTCATTGAACGCCGTCACGCTACCCCGCATCTCCTGACCGTGCTCGTGACCCTTGCCGAGTACGGCCACGACATCGCCGTGACGGGCCCCTTCCAGGGCACGCCGGATGGCACTTCGCCGGTCGCCACCGTCGACGATCTCGCACCGAACCGCACGGCTGTCGGGCGCAGCAGTGTCTCGGGCGTGTCGCGCGCCCTCGAGGATTGCGTCGCGGATGGCCGCAGGATCCTCGGTACGGGGATTGTCGTCTGTCACGACGAGGAGGTCGCAGCCCTGGACGGCCACCGCACCCATCGGACCTCGCTTGAAGTGGTCGCGGTCACCGCCGCAGCCCAGCACGCACACCATCCTGCGGTCGTTGAGCGCGGATAGTGCCGCCGCGACAGCCTCCGGCGTGTGGGCGAAGTCCACGTACACGTCAGGAGCGTCAGCGCCGAGGTCGACGCGCTCGAGCCGCCCGGGAATGGTGACGTCGGCGAACCCACCGATCGCGTCCTCGAGGACGACACCAGCGGCCTGAAGCATCGCCACGGCCGTCACGAGGTTGCGGACGTTGTGGCTGCCCGGAAGGCTCAGCACCACGTCGAGCCGGCGGTCAGCGAGGTCGATCGTGACACGTTGGCTTCCGCCTGCGAGCGGTACCACCGACGTGGCCCTGACATCCCCATCGTCGCCGGTCGTCAGCAGCGGCATCCCGGCTGCACGGACCCGAGCTGCAAGCGTTCGGCCCCAGTCGTCGTCGGTCGCGACGACCGCGGACCGCGCTTGGCCGGACAGGAACAGACGGGCTTTGGCCTCGAAGTAGTCCTCCTGCGTCGGGTGGAAGTCGCGGTGGTCCCAGCCGAGGTTGGTGAACCCGGCCACGTCGAACGTCACGGCATCGACGCGATGCATCGCGAGGGCGTGGCTGGAGACCTCCATGACGACGGTGTCCGCACCGCGCTCCACCATCACCGCAAGCAATGCTTGGAGATCCGGCGACTCGGGCGTCGTGACGGTGGTCCGGCTCATCGTGATGGCCTCGGCGCCCACGCGGGCCCCGATCGTACCGATCGTGGCCACGGTCCGGCCGGCGGCTGCGAGTGCGGACGCCAGCAGGTACATGGTCGTCGTCTTGCCGTTGGTGCCCGTGATCCCGTACGTCTGCATCCGGCTCGCGGGGTGGCCGTACACCTCGGCAGCCCACACGCCGATCGCCTGTCGCGGATCGGCGACGACGACCACTGGTACGCCGACGTCGCCCGTCAGCGCCGCACCCGCCTCGTCGGTGACTACCGCAACGGCTCCCGCGCCGACTGCCGCGGCCGCGTACTTCGCGCCGTGGGTCGTCGCGCCCTGCAACCCCACGTACAGGTCGCCGGCGCACACCGCAAGCGACGACATCGACACGCCAGTGACCAGCACGGATGGTGCGCCCGGCGCGAGGTCGGCCAGGTCGGCACCATGCGGCTGCACGGGTCGTACAGGCGGGGCAGCCTGTTCAAAGGCGGTCACGGTCGCCACGCTACCCGTAGCTGCCGGTTCCTCATCGGAGGCGGCTCACCACTCGATGGGCTTGACCGGCGCGGGCGTCGGGCTCGGGAGCACGCCGTACCGCTGGAGCGCGATCCTCATGATGTCCTTGTACGCGGGGGCGGCCACCTGAGAGCCCTGGAACGCGCCCTTCGGCTGGTCGACGACGATGTAGACGAGGATCGACGGGTCCTCCACCGGCGCGACGCCCACGAACGAGGCGACGTAGCCGTTGTAGCACTTGCAGGTCGGGTCGATCCGCTCCGCGGTGCCGGACTTGTCCGCCGTCCGGTAGCCCTCGATCGGGAACCGTGACACGCCGACCTTGCTGGCCACGACCGACTCCATCATGTCGAGCACCATGGCCGACGAGGCCTCGGAGATGATGCGCTTCGACGTCGACACCGGCACGGGGACGGCCTTGCCATCTCCTGTCACGGCGGACCTGATGATCGTCGGACTGTTGTAGATGCCGCCGTTGACGATGCCCGCGACCGCAGCGGCTTCCTGGATGGCCGTCACCGACAGGCCTTGTCCGAACGCGATCTGGTCCCGCGTGTTGTCGGCCAGCGACGTGGACGGCACCGAACCCGATGCCTCGCCGGGCAGGCCGAGACCAGTGGTCGACCCGAGCCCGAACGAGCGCAGGTACTCCACGAGCTTGGTCTTGTCCATCTGTCGGGTCAGAAGCACGGTCCCGATGTTCGAGGAGTTCGCCACGACGCCACGCGCCGTGAGTTTGATCGTGTTGTGAGTGAATGCGTCCTTGATCGGCTTGCCGCCTGAGATCACCTGGCTGGGTACGACGACCCTGGTGTCGGGCGTGATGACACCGGAGTCGGTCAGCGCGGCCATCGTGAGGACCTTCTGCACCGAGCCCGGCTCGTACGCGTCGGTGATCGCCCGGTTGCCGAGGTTCGCGGCAGAGGCCGTCCCCGGAGAGTTCGAGTCGAACGACGGGTAGTTCGCCATCGCGAGCAGCTCGCCCGTCTTCACGTTCATGACGATCGCGGTGCCCGACGTGGCCTTCGCCTGGTCGACGGTCTCCTGGAGCCGGCTCTCGACCATGTACTGCAGGCCCGCATCGAGCGTCAGCGTGTACGTGACACCGTCCTGCGCCGGCACCAGCACGTTCTGGCCGGTCGGGATCTTGCCGTTCGGCGAAGTCTCGTACACCTCGGACCCCTCGGCGCCGGCCAGCTGCAGGTTGTAGCCGTACTCGAGGCCACCCGCGCCGACCTGACCGACACCGTCGTCGCTGTCGCGGACGAAGCCGAGCACGTTGGAGGCGAGCGTCCCGTTCGGGTACGTACGCACCGCTGCCGTCTCCCGGTACAGCCCGACGTACCCGAGAGCCGTGAGCCTGTCGGCGATCTGCAGGTACGTGTACGCCTGGACCTTCTTCGCGATGACCACGTACTTGGTGTCGGACTTGGTGAGGAGGGTGACGAACGCGTCGTGGTCCCCGCCGAGGTACTGCACGATCACGTCGGCGATCGCGCTCGCCGCCCCTGCGGCCTTCTGCTTGTCCTTGGCGGTCATCGCCGAGGCGAGCTTGCCGTTGGTGGCGATCTGCGTGGGGTCCGCGATGACGGTGACCGCTGGCTGGCTCGAGGCCAGCACCTCGCCGTACCGGTCGGTGATCGTGCCCCGGTTCGGGACGATCGTGCGCGAGACGCTCATGAGCGCGGCGGCCTTCGCGGCGTTGGCCGCGCTGTCGAGTCCCTGCACCACGATGGCGCGGGCAGCGAGCAGCGTGGCGATCAGGGCGAGCGCGATCAGGGCGAACCGCAACCTGCCCTTCGGCGCGCCGACGGGCAGCCGTCGCTCC
>JADGPB010000183.1 GCA_017882655.1 Propionibacteriales bacterium | reverse complement strand
TCCGCATGGGGCTGCCAGAGCAGCGTGCCGTCGGGCATCCGCAGCCACCCGACCGTGAGGCGTCTGACCAGCCAGCCGACAGTACGCAGCAGGCCGCTGGACTGTCCCGCCCGGGTGACATTGCGCTGGCGCCAGCTGTTGTCCGACCGAAAAGTGCCGCCGCGGACCACCACGTACACAGTGTCTGCGTCGTGGCGATGGTCCAGCGTTGTCGCCCCTGGTTCGATCCGCGCCTCGTACACGCGGACGAACTGGTTCTGGAAGAGCTCGCCATGATGCGGTTCGAACTCGACGGGTACCCACTCGCGGTGCGGTCGGGTCCCGCGCATCATCGCGACCCTCCCGTTGCATCCAGGAGTCCGACCTCGCGGAGCCAATCGATGGTCTCGCCGAGCATGTCGACGAGCGGGGTGCGTCCCAGGCCGAGGATTGTGCGCGCTTTGGTGTCATCGACCAGAAGGTTCCCTGTTGCCCGGCGATACTTGGCCAGGCTCAGTTCAGGCTCAGTGCGGGTGAGGGCAGCTTTGAGCTCTGTGGCGAGGAACGCGAGGCCGAGCAGCGCCCGTGGGGTGGGCCGCACGGGAACAGGCGCGCCCAGCAGGCGGGCGATGGTCTGTACGACTTCGAGGAAGGTCGCCTCGGTGCCGCCGAGGATCACGTTCTCCCCCTCGACAGGTGCCTCCACCGCAGCAATCTGCGCCGCAACCACGTCGTGCACCGAGATCCACGTGGCCGATCCGGGCGGCACCACGCGCAGTCCATTGTCATGGATCGGCAGGATCAACTGCTTGGACCAGTTCGCCGCGTCGTACGCGCCGAGGATGTTGACAGGATTGAGGATCACGGTCGAGAGGCGTCCAGAGCGGCTGGCAGCTTTGACCCACTGCTCGGCCGCCCACTTGCTCTTGCCGTAGTTGTCACCCTTGAGGGCGACGTTCGAGGTCGAGTCCTCGCGCAACCGCACCCCGGGCTGGTAACCGTACGCGGAGATCGAAGAGGTGACCACCAGGCGGCGGGCGCCTGCCCGCTCGGCGGCCTCGATGAGAGCGCGCGTCCCGTCGACGTTGTCACGGAACTGGGCGTCGTGATGTTTCGACCACGTGGTCGTGTTTGCTGCGAGGTGGAAGACCGCGGGCTGTTCGATGCCCGCGAAGGCTCTGTCGAGGGACTCGGTGTCGCCCAGGTCGCCCATGGCGATCCGCACATCGGGGAGGAGATCAGTGCGATCTCCTTCGCGACAGAACGCGACGACGTCCCAGCCCTCAGAGACGAGACGCTCTACAAGATGGCGGCCGACGAATCCGGCCGCTCCGGTGACGATGGTGGTGGTGGACATGTGGCGCTTCTTTCCATACCGACGGTATTCAATACCCATGGTATCGTGCGCTCATGCCGAATCAACCCAAGACTCGTCGTCGGCCCACCCGTGCGGTGACGCGGGCGCGCCTGCTCGAGGCTGCGGCAGCGGTGTTCTCCGAACGCGGCTTCGAAGCAGCCTCTCTGGATGAGGTTGCCACTGAGGCAGGACTCACGAAGGGCGCCATCTACTCGAGTTTCAGCAGCAAGGAACAGCTCTTCTTCGAAGTCATCGAGGCGCGCTGGCATGAGCGGCTTGCGGCTGCCCGACTCGTAGAGACCGACAGCGGACCAGCCGCCGGTCACGCGCTTGGCGAGCGTCTGGCGGCGTTCACCGCGGACGACCCGAACTGGCATCTCGCGTTCCTCGAGTTCTGGGCCGCAAGTGTCCGGGGCGAGCGCGCGAACGTGCAGGAACTACGCGAGCGGAGGCGGGACTTCCGAGACGTGATCGAAGCCGAACTCGTACGGGCCGGGGTCGATGATCACGCCGAGCAGCTAGCCGTGCTCATCCTCGCGCTCTCCAACGGACTTGCCGTCGAACGCGCCATCGACCCGGACTGTACAGACGGAGTGTTCGCTTTCGCCCTGGAACGACTGGTCGCCAACTGAACGCAGGGCACTCACGGACGAAGAACAATCGTCCGTGAGTGCCCTGGCGATCAGAAAGCTCAGGCCTTGCAGCCCCACTGGCTCAGGCCTGACGTGGCGTAGATGCGGTTCGCCACGGTGATCTGCTGCTCCCGCGACGCGAGGTCGGCGCGGGCGGCGAACTGACCGCCACCGTGGGCCAACCACGTCGAGGTGAGGAACTGCAGGCCGCCGTAGTAGCCGTTGCCGGTGTTGATGGCCCAGTTGCCACCGGACTCGCACTTGGCGACCTTGTCCCACATCGCCGCGTTCGACAGGTCGAGGCCCGCGGTCGAGGTTGATGTGGCGACAGGAGCGGCGGTGGTTGCCGCCACGGTCGTGGTCGTCTTGGTTCCGACCGAGGTGACCTGGCTGGTGGCCGGGGTGTCGGTCTGGGAGACCAGGGTCCGCGACTCCTCGACGCCGTCGACGGTCACGATCTGGAAGGTGCTCGTCTTCACGCCGTTAGCGCCTGGGGTGGTCACCTTCTGCGTGCCCTTGGCGACGGTGGCGTCCTTGACGGTGGTCGACGTGAACGCGATGGGCTCGGTCGTCTGAGCGCTCGTGACGACGACCCTCTTGATGGTGATCGCCTGGGAGTCGGCCAGCGGGTCGGTGATCTCGGGGGACACCCGGTCGGCGACGTTGACCGTGACGCCGGCGTCGTACAGCGCGCCTGCGACGGTGGAGGAGAACGTGGTCAGCGTGGAGGTCGTACCGTCATGGGCCACGGTGACCTGCTTGGCGCGGATGCGCGTGACGGTGATCGTCTCGCCATCCTTCACCTGGGTCTCGGCCGAAGGCTGAACGGTGTCCTTTCCTTGGAGGGCCACCGATCTCTTCGCGAGGACGTCCCCCACGGTGCTGACGTAGCCGTTGACATGTACGGTCTGGCCGTCCGCCACGAGGGTGACCTCCTTCTGCAAGGAGGATGCGGTCGCGACACCTGCGCCGCCAACGGCGAACACGGCGGCGACACCGGTGATGATCAGTTTTCTGGGTACGAACACAGAGATGGTCCTTTTCCGGGAAACAAGGTCGATGACCAGGATAAGGGATCCCTGAGAGATTTCCAAAGAATCTCTCAGGAACACCCGCCCAGGGCGTCCAGTGTCTACGGGTGAAGGGCGAGACGGAGGTCCGGTGTGACGATCCGGGCGTGCTCGATGAAGCGGTGCGCCACGGCCACGGTCGCGGCCTGGCCCGCCATGATGCCGAGCAGGACGAGGACCTGGGCCGCGCCTGCCTGAAGCGGCGATCCGCCGCCGAGCAGGACTCCGATGAAGGCCCCCGGGAGCGTCACGAGGCCGACGGTACGGGTCTGGTCGTTGTTAGGCATCGTCGCGTCCCGCGCCGAGTCCGGATCCGTGAGGCGGATCGAGTCTGCGCGGGAGAGTCCGAGCGAGAGCCCGGCCTCGTACTCGCCGAGATGCGACCGCAGGTGGGTGAAGGAGTTCCTGGCCACGAGCGTGTGGGCGGTCATCATGTTGCCGATGACGATGCCGGCGATCGGGATGAGCGACAGACCGTTGAGTGGCGCCGTACCCGTCACGTACACGATGACCAGTACGGGAAGGATGCCGGCGGCCATCGCCAGTGAGACCCACGGCCAGCAGGCGGCGACGCCGACGCGCTTCGCGGTCGTGTAGACGCCGATGACGAACATCACCACGACGAACAGCAGCGCCGTCCAGAGGTGCTGCAAGGCGCCGACGATGATCACGGAGACCACGGAGAGCTGCACGATCGCACGGACCGCCGCGACGACCGTCTGACGCCCGATCCGCAGCTCGCCGAGCCGCGACACGACAAGGGTGAAGAGGACGAGCAGAGCGAGGGCCAGTCCGAGCTGCCACGTGGGTTGTACGGTCACGGGTCCATCATGGCCTCGTCTGGGCGCCTCCTCGGGAGCGTCTCCCTGGAGCCACTCCCGAGTGAGTGCACATATGTCAGGACATGAGGTTGACACTTGATCGTGACATGGCTTGAATGTCAGTGACCTGTACCTCGACGAAGAGATCCCATGACTGACTCCACGACTCCACTGGGCATCATGACGCAGCGCGGTCCGACCGCCTTGTGGAACGACTCCGCGACCAAGTCCGAGCTGGCGACCTCGATCTCCTGGGGCGCGGTCGGGGCGACGTGCAACCCGGTGATCGCCCTGTCGAGCATCCGCTCGGACCTGCCGCGTTGGTCAGCCCGAATCGCGGAACTGGGTCACGAGCTGCCTGAGGCGAGCGAGTCCGAGATCGGGTGGAAGATCGTCGAAGAGGTGTCACTCGACGCGGCGGCGCTGCTGCTGCCGGCGTTCGAGAAGCACCACGGCCGCAACGGCCGGCTCTCGATGCAGACCGATCCGCGACTGGCCCGCAATGCCAACGCCCTGGTCGCCCAGGCCGAGTACTTCTCGGGCCTCGCGCCGAACATCATCGTCAAGGTGCCGGCCACCGCCGTCGGCGTGACGGCGATCGAAGAGGCCACGTACCGCGGGGTCAGCATCAACGTCACCGTCTCGTTCACGCACGCCCAGGCGTTGGCGACGGGCGAGGCGATCGAGCGCGGCCTCACGCGCCGCGAGGCCGAGGGCAAGGACACCTCGACGATGGGCCCAGTCGTGACGCTCATGGTCGGACGTCTCGACGACTGGATGAAGACCAACTACGACCGTGACCAGCTCTGCTTCGACCCTGGCTACCTCGAGTGGGCGGGGGTCGCGACGTTCAAGAGGGCGTACGAAGAGTTCCAGTCACGTGGTCTGCGTGCCCGCCTGCTCGTCGCGGCCTTCCGCAACACGCTCCAGATCTCCGAGCTCATCGGCGGCGACGTCGTGATCTCGCCGCCGTTCTCTTGGCAGAAGCGGTATCAGCGTGGCGGAAGCGCCGAGCCCCGCATGCACGTACCGGTCGAGCCGCGGATCCTCGACGCGCTCCAGACGATGCCGGAGTTCGTCAAGGCGTACGAGCCCGATGGGCTCACACCGGACGAGTTCCTCAGGTACGGGGCGACCGCGCGCACGCTTCGCCAGTTCCTCGCGGCTGACGAGGAGCTCGACCAGATCGTGCGTGACATCCTCGTACCAGCACCCTGAGAGAGGACGTCGATGTCGACAACCATCCGGCTCACAGTCGCGCAGGCGTTGGTACGGTTCCTGGCCGTCCAGTACAGCGAACGTGACGGCGTCGAGCAGCGGCTCATCGCCGGCTGCTTCGGGATCTTCGGCCACGGCAACGTGGCGGGCGTCGGCCAAGCGCTTCTTCAGGCAGAGCTGCAGCACCTCGACGGCGACGACGACGCGCCGGACCTGCCGTACGTGCTGATCCGCAACGAGCAGGGCGGTGTGCACGCTGCGGCTGCGTACGCGAAGCAGAAGAACCGGCTGCAGACGTGGGCGGTGACGAGCTCGATCGGTCCGGGCGCGACGAACATGATCACTGGCGCGGCGCTCGCAACGACCAATCGGTTGCCGGTTCTGCTGCTTCCCTCCGACATCTTCTCTACGCGTGCGGCTGACCCCGTGCTGCAACAGCTGGAGGACCCCCGCACGCTCGACATCTCTGTCAACGACGCGTTCAAGCCGGTGTCGCGCTTCTGGGACCGCATCAACCGTCCCGAGCAGCTCGCGTCGAGCATGCTCAACGCGATGCGGGTGCTCAC
>JADGPB010000182.1 GCA_017882655.1 Propionibacteriales bacterium | reverse complement strand
CCGCGTGGCCGCCGATCAGAACTGACCCCCTAGAGAAGGACTCACCATGCCCACCCGTACCGTCACCGTCGCCTCGTCCGTAGGTCTCCACGCCCGCCCTGCGGCGCTCCTCGCGTCCGCGGTCAACGACTCAGGACTTGATGTCACCGTCGCGCTGCCCGGGGGCGACGCCGTCGACGCCGGCAGCATCCTCGAGGTGATGACGCTCGGAGCCGCGCACGGCGACACCGTGACGCTGTCCGCCGACGGCGATGGGGCCGACGGCGTCCTCGACTCCTTGGTCGCGCTCCTTTCCCGCGACCTCGACAACGAGTAGCCGACATGTCCACCGAGCACCAGGTCCTGCACGGGATCGGCGTCTCCGCCGGCACCGCTTCGGGTCCGGTCGTCAAGGTCCACCCGGCTCCGGGCGTCGACCAGGGCGAGCCCCCCACCACGGACGCAGTGGAGGCAGGGGAACGCGTCCGCGCCGCGATGAAGAGCGTGGCCGACTCGCTGAAGCAGAAGGTCGCCACAGCGCCGGCCACCGCCAAGCCGATCCTCGAAGCCACGGCGCAGCTCGCCGGTGACCGTGGGTTGGCGAAGGCAGTCGACAAGCTGCTCGTCAAGGGAGTGGGAATCACGCGCGCGGTCGCCGATGCCGTCGCCGACTACGCGCAGATGCTGACCGCCCTCGGCGGGTACATGGCGGAGCGCGTCACCGACCTGTACGACGTGAGGGACCGGCTGATCTGCGAGCTCCGCGGCGTCTCGGCACCGGGCATCCCGACCCTGACGACCCCGACGATCATCGTCGCGCACGACCTGGCGCCGGCCGAGACGGCGACTCTGTCGCCGGAGCTGGTGCTGGGCATCATCACCGTTGCCGGCGGTCCCACGAGCCATACCGCGATCCTCGCCGCTCAGCTGGGGATCCCGGCGGTGGTCCAGGTCGCAGGGATCGACCAGGTCGAGGACGGCTCGATCGTTGCCCTGGACGGTGGGGTGGGCGAGGTCATCCTGGCCCCGAGCGAGGACGACATCGCCCTGCTCGCCGAGAGGTCCCGACGGCGGGCCGCCGCGCTCGCCGGGTCCAGTGGCGAAGGTGCCACCCGTGACGGGCATCGCGTGGCGCTGCTCGCGAACATCGGTACGGCCGACGACGCTGCCAAGGCGGCGAAGTTCGACCTGGAGGGCTCAGGCCTGTTCCGTACCGAGTTCCTGTTCCTCGATCGCGACTCCGCGCCGACGCTCGAGGAGCAGACCGCCACGTACACGTCGGTCTTCGAGTCCTTCGGCAAGCGTCGGGTGGTGGTCCGGACGCTGGATGCCGGCGCCGACAAGCCCTTGTCGTTCGCGGACCTCGGGCCCGAGGAGAACCCGGCGCTCGGAGTGCGAGGCCTGCGGCTGAGCCAGGCACGCGAGGACCTGCTCGACACGCAGCTCGCGGCGCTCGCAGCCGCGTACAAGGCGACGGGCGCCGACGTTCGGGTCATGGCCCCGATGGTCGCCACGGTCGAGGAAGCGGAGTGGTTCGCCGCCAAGGTACGAGGGGTGGGCCTGCCCAAGGTCGGCGTCATGATCGAGATCCCGGCAGCCGCGTTGCGCGCCGAGCACATGCTGTCGGTGGTCGACTTCGCGTCGATCGGCACCAACGACCTCTCGCAGTACACGATGGCCGCCGACCGGATGCAGGGCGGCCTCGCCGACCTGCTCAGCCCATGGCAGCCGGCGCTGCTGCAGCTGGTCAAGGCTGCCTGCGATGGCGGCCGGGCGACTGGCAAGCACATCGGCGTCTGCGGGGAGGCCGGCGGTGACCCGTTGCTCGCGCTGGTCCTCACGGGTCTGGGTGTCACGTCCCTGTCGATGGCTCCGAGCAAGGTGAACGTTGTCCGGGCGGCGCTGCGGCTGCACGACTTCGCCACTTGTCTGCAGATGGCCGCGTACGCCGTCGACGCGCGTACAGCCAAAGAGGCCCGCAGCGCGGTGACCGCGATCGTCCATCCGACGCTGATCGATCTGCTGTAGAGGCACTTCCCGGCCTCGCGACGCGCAGATCCAGTGCTTTCAGCCTGCGCGTCGTGGCTGGTCGTGATCGAACAGGGTGGCTGCGTGACCGGTGCGTCGGACCGGTGTCCGGGCTGGGTCCAGTGCCACGGGAGGGATGAACTCCGGCAACCCTCGGCTGTCGATCCGGACGTCCCATCCGTCAGGGACATGCGCCTCTCCGCTCGGGCCAGTCGTGGGTGGCCGCGGCTCGCAGAGCGTGTGGTGGACCCGGCACAGGGCCACGATGTTGTCCAGGTTCGTCGGCCCACCCTCTTGCCAGGGCTGCACGTGGTGCAGGTCGCAGTGCCGCATCGGTGTCGTACAGCCAGGGAACGCGCAGCCGCCGTCACGAAGACCGATCGCGCGTCGCAGTGGAGGCGGGGCGAGTCGCACAGCCTGGCCCATGTCAAGGACCTGGGAGTCAGTGCCGAGCACCACGGGGATCAGTTCCGCACCGCACGCCAGCACCCGCAGCTCGCCCGCCGACAGCGGCGTGCCGTCGTCGAGCAGGCCGCATGCGGCTGCCCGGTCGAGCAGGTCGGCGTACGGGATCAGCACCTGGATCTGGGCCGCGCCGGCAGGGATCGACGTGGTCTTCGCCTGGCCGCTCTCCACCGCCTCGGCAGCACCGAGGATCTCGACCAGGGCGTCTGCCGCGCGTTGCTGCGGTGTCTCCTGCAATGCGAGTCGATCACGAGAGTCCTTCGCGGACCGGCGACGATGGGCAGGCTGCCGCCGAACTCGATGGACCCGTCGGTCTCCGTGCCGAACCAGAGCTTCCGCCGGCTCCGCGCGCGAAGATCGCGCTCGGCGAGCTTCGCCGCCCGCGCTTCGGGGGAGTCGGACTTCTCCGGCGCGACCTGTTGGAGGATCTTCTCGGTCATGGTCCGCAGCTTCTCCGCGGGCGCGTGTTGCGCCTCGTTCAGGATGACCTGCTCGGCCTCGGCCCGTTGTCCGCGGTCCAGGCTGGTCGGCAGGGCATCCAATGCCTCCCCGATCGCCTTCGCCTGACCTACGCTGATCCGACCGCCAGCCGCCGCGTCGCGGACCGCAGGTCGACGTTCCAGCGCGCGGGCTGCCCAGACGGCACCCGACGCTTCCCGGGGAGTCTCCTGGCCCGATCGCGCCATCCAGTCCTCGAGCCGCGTGTGGCGAGCGCGCATCGCGGACCCGGCCTCGTCGGCCTCAGCCACCAGCACAGACGTGAGAGCCGTCACCCGGCGCGCGATGTCGCGGATCTCGTCGATCCACGCGAGCCGGTGCTCATCCGATGCCATCGTCCGATCGGCCAGCCGGAAGCTCTCAAGCAGGGAGCGGATCTGGTGAAAGTCACCGCGCACGCTGGTCGACGCCACCGGGGTGGTGGTCGGAGAAACTGCAGCCTGGGCGTCCATGTATCCATGATAAACGAACGCACCGACAAATACGATCGGTTGATGGTCGGTTCATCACGTTAACCAGGTGGACTGTCGCTTCTCATGGCCAATTGGCCGTGAGAAGCGACGGTTCGCCCACTTAACATGGTGAACTGCGTACGTGGACCTGCCGATTCTCGAGTACGACCCCGACGCGCAAGACCTCATTCGACCCGGGCTGCTGACCCGGCTCGCGGGTGACCGGCTGCCTCGCGTCGGGGTCGTGACGTTCCTCGGTGACATCTCGCGTGACTGGGTGGCGGAGCACGGATTCCACGTCGCGTCGCCGGTCGACCTCGTGACGTCCGTCTACCCGATCTGGACGGGCTCGTACGACGGCGTGGACCTGGCGATCGCGGAGCTGCCTGTCGGCGCGCCGGCTGCAGTGCTGATCGTCGAACAGATGCTCCTGCTTGGCGTCGACACGATCGTGGCCGTCGGCTCATGCGGCGCGCTGGTTCACGTGGACGAGGGGGAGTTCCTGCTGCCCGTACGCGCGCTGCGCGACGAGGGGACCTCGTACCACTACCTCCCGCCCGCACGCTGGGTAGAGACGGATGCAGCCGTACGAGAGGCGTGCCGATCAGCCCTCGAAGCGCGAGGCCTCAAGGGCACGGACTGCGACACCTGGACGACCGACGGGTTCTTCAGGGAGACCAGCGGCCTCGTCGCCAAGCGGCGCGATGAGGGCTGCATGGTCGTCGAGATGGAATGCGCCGCGTTGGCGGCATGCGCGCAGTTCCGCGGGGCCCGGTACGGCCAGATCCTGTACTCGGCGGACACGCTCGCCGGCGAGGAGCACGACATCCGCGACTGGGGCCACGCGACCCGCGGTACTGCGCTGCTGGCCGCGCTCGATGCTGCCCGTCTTCTGCTCAGCACCCCGGACGGCCACGTCGATCGCGTGGGATAGGGTGAGTGTCACCTGAACCCCGTGGGGGAACCCGGTGCAAGTCCGGGACTGACCCGCAGCCGTAAGGACTCTTGAGTCCAAGTCGGAATGCCCGCATGGTTCTGGCTCATTGAAACCCGTCGCGGCATACGGGGTTGAGCCGGACAAGATCGTTTGGCCGGATCGCCTGGGTGCCCGTACGAAAGGACACCCTGGATGACCGCCAACCTCAGGCGAGCACTGGCCGTCGGGACTACGGCCGCACTTGCCTTCTTCTCCCTGCTGACCGTCCCCGCACACTCCGCCCCCACCCCAACGCCCCCGTCAAGCAGCGCGCCCGCGTCGAGCAGTGCCCCCACCACCTCCGCGGGCACGACGGCGAGCAGTGCCTCCACCACCTCCGCGAGCACGACGGCGAACAGTGCCCCCGCCACCTCCGCGAGCACGACGGCGAGCGCTTCTCCGACGTCGGCTGGGTCGGGTGCGCATGTGACCGCGGCCGCGACAACGGATCCCACGCCCGTCCTCCGGGCCGCCACGTACCTCAGCAAGAACCTCCCGACATCTGACGATGGCACCGGCACGTTCGTCAGCGCGGCGCTGGCCCTGGCCGCGGCGCGGTCGTGCACCTATTCGGCGTCCATCGACGTGCTGGTCGCGAGCATCAAGGCGCAGGCGACGGACTACGTCGGCAACGACCCCGTACGGGCGGCGAACCTGGCGATCCTCGCGATCGCGGTCGGGGAGGACCCGGCCAGCTTCGGGGGCCTGAACCTCATGCCGCTGATCGCCGCCGGTACGCAGCCGGACGGTCAGGTGCCGGCGATTCTCCAGTTCGCGGACGTGGACGCGGAGATCCGGGAGATCCCGGCCTGGGTTCGGGCAATGATCGCGGCGGGCATCGAGCCGGCGGAGATCGCCGTCCTCGTTAGGACGAACGCTCAGCTGCCGCCCATCGAAGACGCACTGACGAGGGCGGCCATTCCCTTCACGATTCGCGGCCAACGGTTCTTCGGCAGGCGCGAGATCCGCGAGGCCCGACGCCTCATCGCGGCCGCGAATATCCAGGAGACCGGCGTCGCGCTCGCCGGAGCGGTCGAGCGGCTGCTGGTCGCGAAGCTCGGCCTCGACGATGTCGCCACGGACGCTGGCCGGGAGGGCCAGGAACGGGCGGCGTCTCTCGAGCTGCTGCTCGGCATCGTCGAAGACCTCGCCAACGCGGATCCGGCCATCGCGATCGAGTCCGTGCTCGCGGAGTTGGATCGCCGGCAGGCAGCCGAAACCGAGTCGGCCGTGGGCGGCGTCAACCTGCTCCCCTACCACCGGGCCAAGGGCCTCGAGTGGGACGCGGTCTACCTGCC
>JADGPB010000181.1 GCA_017882655.1 Propionibacteriales bacterium | reverse complement strand
ATCAGCACCTGGAGCTGAGCCGCACCCGCAGGGTGCGACGCGGTCTTCGCCTCGCCAGGCTCTACCGCCTCCGCGGCGCCGAGGATCTCGACCAGTGCGTCAGACGCGCGTTGCTGCGGCGTCTCCTGTAGCGCCATCCGGTCCCGCGTATCCTTCGCCGACCGATAGCGCCGGTCTGAGACCGCCTGCACCATGCTTTGCAGCCGACGGCCAGCAACCACCGGCAGGCTGCCGCCGAACTCGATCGACCCATCGCTTTCCGACCCGAACCACAGCTTCCGCCGGCTCCGCGCACGTACATCGCGTGCAGCAAGCTTCGCGGCGCGTTCCTCCGCGGAGTCGGACTTCTCGGGCGCGACCTGCCGAAGGATCTTCTCGGTCATCGTCTGAAGCTTCTCGGCCGGCGCGTGCTGCGCCTCGGTCAAGATCAGCTGTTCGGCCTCGGCGCTTTGTCCTCGGTCCAGGCTGGTCGGCAACGCGTCCAACGCCTCACCGATCGCCTTCGCCTGGCTGACGCTGATCCGACCACCCGCAGCCGCATCACGAACCGCAGGTCGCCGCTCCAACGCGCGGGCTGCCCAGACGGCACTCGACGCTTCCCGGGGAGTCTCCTGACCAGACCGTGCCATCCAGTCCTCAAGCCGCGTGTGGCGAGCACGCATGGCGGACCCGGCCTCGTCCGCCTCAGCCACCAGCACCGACGTCATGGCGGTCACGCGGCGCCCGATGTCACGGATCTCGTCGATCCACACCAGGCGATCCTCGTCCGACGCTGTCGTCCGATCGGTCTGCCGGAAGGCGTCAAGGAGGGAACGGATGTGCTCGAAGCCGACGCACACACCCGAACGCACCACTGAGGTGGTGGTCGTCGCGAGTGCCGTATCGTCCATGAATCCATAGTAAACGAACACACTGACAAAAAAGTGGCACGAACCCGAACCAGCAAACCCGCACTACGACCACGGAAGTCGCGGAATGCCGCGCCTCCCGCATCAGGATCGGCGGAGCGACTTGATACGGGCGGCAGCCTCCCGCATCGTCAGCGTCTCGCAGCCCTTGGCCTCGGCCGCGCGGCGTTGCGCCGGCTCCTTGCGCAGCAGCGCCCAGCCCCGACGAAGCAGGATGTGCGGCGCCTTGCGGTGCTCGCGCAGATCGCGGACGAGGCGCAGCACGAAGACCAGCGGGCCGCCCCGGGAGAGCCAGATCCCCCTGGTCTCGAGGCCGAGCTCCTGGCACGGACGTACGAGCTCCGGCGCGAAGATGCCCTCGGCGACGATGCAGAGCCGCTGTCCGGCGGGAGCGTCGGGCAGTACGAGCTCGTGCCACCCGATCCGCCGGCTGAGGCTGATGTCGTACACGGGCACTCTGACGTGCCCCTGGTCGAGGAGCGTCGTGATGGCGGCGATCGCGGCCCGGCCGTTCCAGCTGTGCGGGTCGTCCCAGTCGACGATCTCGCCCCAGCGCGGCATGTCGGCGTCGTCGGCATCGCGGTAGAAGTCGTCCAGCCTCACGCTCACGCACCCGCTGACCCGCGCCAGCCTCGACTTCCCGCTGCCCGACGGCCCTGCCAGGAGCACGAGTGCAGGAGGGCCGGGCATGGAGCGAATCGTACGGGAGCGCTAGAGGCCGAGGGCTGCCGACATCTCCGTACGTAGCGCGTCGATCCGTGCCGCCGCAGCCGAGCGGGCGGCTCGTACCTCCCGGCTGGCTTCGGGCGTGGCCCGCACCTCCAGGTAGCACTTGAGCTTCGGCTCCGTACCGGACGGCCGTACGACGACGCGCAGGGTCAGGCCCTCGAGGCGTACGCCGTCGGTCGGGGGCAGGTCGCCACCTTGCGCGAGATCGGTGACCGTCACCGGCTCGCCCAACAACGTCGCGGGCGGGTTCGCACGGAGACGGGCCATCGCGTCGGTGATGAGCGAGAGGTCATCCACCCGTACGGCCAGCTGCGCGGTGGTGTGCAGACCGTACACCGCCGCGATCTCGTCGAGCCGGTCCGCGAGCGTGAGCCCCTCGGCACGCAGGGATGCCGTCAGCGCCAGGAGCCGCAGGCCGGCGGTGATCCCGTCCTTGTCGGGCACCGCGCGCGGGTCGCAGCAGTAGCCGATGGCCTCCTCGTACCCGAACGCCAGCCCCGGCACGCGGCCGATCCACTTGAAACCGGTCAGCGTCGCCTCGTACGGCTGCCCGTACGCCTCGGCGAGCCTGGGCAGCAGCGAGCTGGACACGATCGAGCTGGCGTACACGCCGGTCACGCCACGACGCAGCGCATCCTCGGCCAGCAGCGATCCGAGCTCGTCGCCCGTGAGCATCCGCCACGTACCGTCGACCACCGCGGCCGCGGCGCAGCGGTCGGCATCGGGATCGTTGGCGACGACCACGTCGACGCCCTCCTGGCGCGCCAGGGCCACGGCCAGGTCGATCGCGCCGGGCTCTTCGGGGTTCGGGAAAGGCACGGTGGGGAAGGACGGGTCGGGATCGTGCTGGGCGCGTACGACGACGGGGGCCGGAAGCCCTGCTGCCGCCGCGACCGCCTCGATGACGCGGGCGCCGACGCCGTGCATGGCCGTGTACGCCCAGCGCACCTGCCTCGGCGCCGACTCGCCGAGCAGCGTCGCCGCATGGGCCACGTAGGCGTCGACAAGCTCGTCGCCGATGATCTCGTACGCGTCCGAGCGCGGCAGCTCGGAGATCGGGCGGCCCGCCACGTCGGCGATGTGCGCGGCGATCTCGGTGTCCGTCGGCGGGATGATCTGCGAGCCGTCGCCGAGGTAGACCTTGTAGCCGTTGTCGTTCGCCGGGTTGTGGGAGGCGGTGACGACGATGCCGGCGACGCACCCGTACTGCCGGATCCCGAACGCCACGACGGGCGTCGGGGTGGACCGTGCGGTCAGCAGCGGGACGAATCCCTGGGCGGCCAGCACCTCGGCGGTGTCGCGTGCGAAGTCGGCCGACTTGTACCGCGCGTCGTAGCCGACGATGACCTTCCCGCCCTGATGCCCGGCGGCGATGAGCCAGCGGCCGAACCCTGCAGCGGCCCGCGTCACGACGACGCGGTTCATGCGGGCAGGGCCGGGGCCGAGCGGTCCGCGGAGCCCGGCCGTGCCGAACTCCAGGGGTCCCGCGAACGCGGCGGCGAGCTCGGTACGTGCGGACTCGTCGCCCGACTCGTACTCGACGACAAGCTCGTCCAGGCGCGCGACCGTGTCGGCGTCCGGGTCCTGGGCGCGCCAGGCCTGGGCGGTGGAGATCAACGGATCCATGTCATCCCTCGTCAGTGAGCGTCGGTGTCGATCTCGTCGGTGGGCTGGTCGGCGTCGACCCTGTCCTCGTCGTCCCAGGAGCCGACGAGGTGGTTGGAGCCCTCGGGGGTGTCCTCGTCGTCGAGCTCCTCGAAGAGGAGCGTGCGGGGATCGGTGACCTCTCGGCGCAGAGAGTCGACGGCGAGGTAGACGAACGCCAGTCCGACCCCGATCCAGATGAGCAGCTGTCCGGTTCCGGAGTACGACCGCATCGTGGTCCCGTACGCGATGACGACGAGCACGACCCCGAGCAGGAGCGCGAACGCGGCTGGTCCGAACACACCTGCGAAGACCTTGGGGGAGCGGAGCCACAGCCGACGCGTCCACGTCATCTCGACGATTCCTACGAGTACCGCGCCCGCCATCGGCAGCTGCGCCAGGTCGAGGAGGGCCGTCTGGGTGGGCGTCTGCATCGGCCAACCGGCGACGACCATCCAGAACCCCAGCCCCACGAGGAGAAGGCTCAAGGCGACAGCCGCGATCAGACTTGGTCGAGTGCGCACCAGCGCAGGATACGCAGATCGCGTGACAGGATGTGCCGCGTGACACGAGTAGTGATCGTCGGAGGCGGACCTGGCGGGTACGAGGCGGCGCTCGTCGCCTCCCAGCTTGGGGGCGAGGTGACCCTCATCGACCGCGACGGGCTCGGCGGAGCGGCCGTACTCACGGACTGCGTCCCGTCCAAGACGCTCATCGCGACGGCCGAGGTGATGACCTCGATGCAGTCGGCGAGCGAGCTGGGGCTGACCATCGGCGGCGGCACGGTCCAGCACGCGATCAACGTCAATCTGGGCCTGGTCAACCGCCGCGTCCTCGAGCTGGCACGGGCGCAGTCCGCGGACATCGCCCAGAACCTCGCGAGCAGCGGCGTACAGGTCCTCGCAGGCACTGCTCGCCTCGAGGGACCGAACGCGGTCGTCGCGACCATCGAGGGGGGCCAGCAGCGCTTCGACGCTGAGGTGATCCTGCTCACCACGGGCACGCGTCCGCGCGAGCTTCCCGACGCGAAGCCCGATGGCGAGCGGATCCTCAACTGGAAGCAGGTGTACTCGCTCGAGCACGTCCCGGAGCACCTTGTCGTCGTGGGGTCGGGCGTCACGGGCGCCGAGTTCGCCAGCGCGTTCAACGCGTTCGGTGCCAAGGTGACCCTCGTGTCCAGCCGGGACATGGTCTTGCCAGGGCAGGACGAGGAAGCGGCACGTGTGCTGCAGGACGTCTTCAAGCGACGCGGGGTCGACGTGAGGTCGCGGTCACGGGCGACAGCCGTACGGCGCGAGGGCGACGGCGTCGTCGTGACGCTCGCCAGCGGCGACACCATCGAGGCATCCCACTGCCTCATGGCGGTCGGCGCAGTGCCGAACACCGAGAACCTCGGGTTGGAAACGGCGAACATCGCCACGAACCGCGGCTACATCACGGTCGACAAGGTGTCGCGTACGAACGCACGCGGTGTGTACGCAGCGGGCGACGTCACCGGCGTCTTCGCGCTCGCGTCAGTCGCGGCCATGCAGGGCCGCATCGCCATGTGGCACTCGCTGGGCGACGCCGTGACCCCGCTCGACCTGAACCGCGTCTCGTCCAACGTCTTCACCTCCCCGGAGATCGCCACGGTTGGCGTGACCCAGGAACAGGTCGAGGCGGGGCTGTCCACGGCGGTCGGCGCCATGGTTCAGCTGCGCGGCAATGCCCGGGCGAAGATGCAGAACGTCACGGAAGGTTTCGTGAAGCTGTTCTGCCTCCCGATCACCGGGATCATCGTCGGCGGTGTTGTCGTCGCCCCGCACGCGAGCGAGCTGATCCACGCGATCGCGGTCGCGGTCGCGGAGCGCATCACGGTCGAGGACTTCTCCCACGACTTCACGGTCTACCCGTCGATCTCCGGCTCCATCGCCGAAGCCGCCCGTCGCCTCCACGGCCACGCCGAGGAGCACTCGATCACGGTCTGACTGCTCGGGGAGAGCACCTGTACTGCTCGGCGAGAGACTCTGTACCCGTCGGGGAGAGGACCTGTACTGCTCGGCGAGAGCACCTGTACTGCTCGGGGAGTCCTGGGCGGCTGCGTACGTGCTGTGCTCCGCGCTGTCTTGGCTGGGGGCGGCGGATGGTCGGGGCCCCACCCCAGGACGCTTGGGGCGGTTGTTGGATCCTCATGTCCGCTCCGCACAACACGTACTCCACCGAACTGCCCCCTGGCACTCACCGAGACCTCCACCGATCGAGCGGCCACGACACGCTCGGGACGTACGGCGTGGCGCCGCACAACATGACCCCTCGACCCTTGATGCCGCGGCGGGGTGGGTGAGCCTGCGATTCGTCGCGGAGGGGTACAGGGGCTCTCGCGGAGGGGTATAGGTGCTCTCGCGGAGGGGTACAGGTGCTCTCGCGGAGGGGTACAGGTGCTCTCGCGGAGGGGTAGGGCCCTAGCCCTC
>JADGPB010000180.1 GCA_017882655.1 Propionibacteriales bacterium | reverse complement strand
CCAACGAGTCAGCCAGAGAATGAGAGCACCGATGGCGAGTGAGCGGGCCAAGCAGCTGGCTGCCGAGCAGAAGGCGATGAAGAAGGCCGAGCAGCTGCGACGCAAGAACTCGACCGACCCGAAGGACTGGGGCCAGGTCCGTCAGATCATCGAGGTCTACAAGGTCACCACAGAGCACGATCCCAAGGCCAACCTGTTCATGGGTGGCGCGCTCGTGCTCTGCATCGTGGTCTTCACGATCATCGGCATCTTCATCCAGCCCTGGTGGCTGTACCTGATCTTCGGCGTGCTGTTCGGTGTGCTGGCGGCCATGTCCGTGCTGACCTGGCGCGCCAAGAGCGCCACGTACAAGCGGTACGAGGGCCAGAAGGGCTCCGCCGAGGTCGCCATGTCGATGCTCGGCAAGGAATGGGTCAAGTCGCCGGTCATCACCGCGAACCGGCAGCTCGACATCGTCCACCGCGTCGTCGGACCGGGCGGCATCGTGCTCATCGGCGAGGGCGACCCCGGTCGCGTACGAACGATGCTCGCGACCGAGGCCAAGAAGCACGAGCAGGTCAAGTACGGCGTGAAGGTGACGACGCTGGTCATGGGCGACCGCGAGAACCAGGTGCCGCTCGGCAAGCTCGCCGACCACATCAAGAAGCTGCCCAAGATCATCAAGACCGCCGAGATCACCGACATCTCGAACCGGCTCCGGGCGCTCGACTCGATGCGGCCGAAGCTCCCACTGCCCAAGGGCCCGATGCCGACGTCAGCGAAGGGCTCGCGAGCGGCCGTACGCGGCCGCTGAGGCCTCAGCCCGCCTGCTCCGAGAGCTCCAGCCAGGCGTCTTCCAGCTCCGCGACCTCTGCCTCGAGGTCGCGGAGTTCGTCGTGCAGGCGGCCGAGCCCCAGGTAGTCGGCCGGGTCGTGGCCGGCCATGCGGACGTGCATCGCCTCGACCCGCTGCCCCAGCCGTTCGAGCTTGCGCTCGGTCGCCTGCAACGCCTTTGCCGCAGCGCGCTGTTCGGCGGCTGAGCTGGGCGTCGTGACCCGCGGCTCCGCGCCGGTGACGACCCGGGTCTGCTGGGCGCGCAACCGCAGGTACTCGTCGACACCTCCCGGCAGGTGGCGAAGGCCGCCGCCAAGGATCGCGTACTGCATGTCGGTGATCCGCTCCACCAGGTACCGGTCGTGGGACACCACCAGCAACGTGCCCGGCCAGGAGTCGAGCAGGTCCTCCATCGCGGTGAGCATGTCGGTGTCCACGTCGTTGGTCGGCTCGTCGAGGATGAGCACGTTCGGCTCGTCGAGCAGCACGAGGAGCAGCTGGAGGCGCCGCTTCTGCCCACCGGACAGCTCCGAGACACGCGACGACAGGTGGTCTCGGGAGAAGCCGAGCCGCTCCAGGAGCTGAGCCGGTGTGAGGTCGCGGCCGTCGATCAGGAACGTCGTACGGGTCCGCGCCAGCACATCCCGTACCAAGTCGTCAGCGATCACCTCGAGGTCGACGAACCGCTGGTCAAGCATCCCGATCCGTACAGTCTTGCCCCGCTTCACGCGGCCGCGGGTCGGGAGCACCGCGCCGCTGACAAGGCCGAGCAGCGTCGACTTGCCCGCGCCATTGGCGCCCAGCACCGCCAGCCTGTCGCCGGGACCGATCCGCCAGGTGACATCGGTGAGGACGGCATTCTCCCCGTACGACACGGAGACGTTCTCGATGTCTACGACGTCCTTGCCCAGCCGCGCGGTGGCGAGCTTCGCCAGCTCGACCCGGTCGCGCAGCGGCGGTACGTCGTCGATGAGGACGTTGGCGGCGTCGATGCGGAACTTGGGCTTGCTCGTACGTGCCGGCGGACCCCGCCGCAGCCAGGCCAGCTCCTTGCGCATGAGGTTCTGTCGCTTGGCCTCGATCGTGGCGTTCTGCCGGTCGCGCTCGACCCGCTGCAGCACGTACGCCGCGTAGCCGCCGTCGAACGGCTCCACGATCCGGTCGTGGACCTCCCAGGTCGCTGTACAGACCTCGTCGAGGAACCAGCGGTCGTGGGTGACGACCAGCAGCCCGCCTTGGGTCTTGGTCCAGCGCTGGCGCAGATGGTCCGCGAGCCACTGCACACCCTCGACGTCGAGGTGGTTGGTCGGCTCGTCGAGGATCACGAGGTCCCAGTCCTCGACGAGCAGTGCGGCGAGGGCGACACGGCGGCGCTGACCCCCGGAGAGGGTGTCGATGCGGGCGTCCCACGGCACGTCCACCACGAGTCCGGCGATGATCTCCCGGATCCGTGGCTCGCCGGCCCAGACGTGGTCGGGGCGATCGCCCACGATGGCGTGCCCCACGGTGCTCGCGTCGTCGAGAATGTCGGCCTGCTCGAGTGCTCCAACGCGCAACCCGCCGCGCCGAGTGACCTTGCCCTCGTCAGGGACGACCCGTCCCGAAAGGATGCCCAGGAGGCTGGACTTGCCGTCGCCGTTACGGCCGACGATGCCGATCCGATCGCCCTCGGAGACCCCGAGCGTCACGTCCTCGAAGACGACGATGTTCGGGTACTCCAGGCGTACGGACTGGGCCCCCAGCAGATGTGCCACCCCGACAGCCTAGAGACTCTGGCGGCGCAGCCCGTCCATCGATACGCGGCTTATGGGTCGCCTCGTCACGGTCGCGCCCGGCCCAACCATCGATATTCGGCTTGTGAGGCCCTGCCCCGACGCCATAAGCCGAGCATCGATCCACCGCGTTGGTGAACGTCCCACTCGCATGCGCATAGCCCGACTTTCCATGGTTGCCAGGAATCTCACAGCCCCATGGCCCGACCAACTCGGCCGACCACTCGAGCGGGAACGGTCATGATCTCGCCGCCCAACCACCGCACCACGCCGAAGTCGAGGTCCAAGAAGACCTGCTCGCGCCGCTTCTCCTTCACGTACGCCGCTGGATCGCTCCCCTTGATCGCTCAGTCGCACTCACGGGATAGCCCGCAGCATCTCGCGAAACCTCCGCCTCTGGCAGCGAGGCCAGCCGGTGCCGGGCGATCCGCTGCTGGGACCCATGTCCGCGACCAGTGGGGAAGGTGAGGCACGCCGGCAGCTCGTGCCACGGCGTGAACCCTGGCGCGGGCAGGCCCCACTCGACTGCTGCCGACTGGTGACTGATCACTCCGTCTGGGTTCGCGACCTGCTCGGCTCGGGCGAGGAGCACATGCTGCTCGCTGGGGGTCGAGGGCCACGCGTTCGCGCCGAGGTAGACGCCGTGCCGCAGCCTCATCAGACGTCCGGCCGCCACCTGCGTGTGGATCATCTCGGCGCTGACTCCTGCCGCGCCAAGCACGGCTGTCGGCGTCGGCTGGCCCGGAAGGGCCCATGGTCGAGGGACTCTCACACCCCTGACCATGCGCATCGATTGCCGTCGCACGTCGTGGAGCTCGTCGGCTGTGGACGACCGCCGGGACTGTGGATAACTGCTACTGGACCGTGTCCGACTAGGGCCGGCTCAGCTCCGAAGCTCGATACCGATCTGCTCGGCGTCGAGCTGCGTGAGCGCCCTGTCGAGCATGGCCGAGGGATACGAGCCGCTCTGCCGCACCACGAGCAGCGCATCGCGCTCGGCATTGATCAGGTCGATGCGCAGCCTGCGGAACGACTCCAGGTGCGCGCGCTGGACCGCGCTGCCGAACTCGTCCTCGTCGGGCTGGGTGCGACGGGTCAGCCGTTCCCGCAGGGCGACGGCGACACCCTCCGGGTACGCGTCCAGCCGAGCCAGCGCGGCATCGTTGAGCTCGTTCTGGAGCGCGGCCCACTGCGACTCGGACCCCGCGACGTCGCGGCCCGTCAGTCCGAGCCGCCCCGCCAGCCACGACAGGCTGGAGCCCTGGACCAGCAGCGTGCCCACGGCGACGAACGTGGCCACGAGGATGAGGAGTGACCGCTGCGGTGTGTTCTCGGGGAGCGTCTGCGCCGCGGCCACGGTCACCGCACCCCGCATGCCGGCCCAGACGAGCATGAATCCGTCCCGCCAGTCGAACTGCTCCGCGGCGAGGTAGTCCAGATCGGCGATCCGCATGTCCAGAGACCGCTGTACGCGGTTGAGCTGGGACCTCGATGGCATCTCGCCCCGTGCGTGGCGCCGTGCGAGGAATCCCGCCTTGCTGCCCGCCGCGCGCAGCTCCGGCACCTGCCCCTGGTCGAGCTGCCCCTGCATCTCGGTGAGCTGCTCTCTCACGGCCGGGGCGCGGCGGTTGCGGCGAGCCAGGACCCAGACCGACCACGCCACGAAGCCCGTACGAATCACCAGCACGACGCTCGCCGCCACCGCCCCGATGATCAGCGCCGAGCCGATGCTCCCGCCGCTGGCGGTGAGGTCCTTGGCCAGCGCCGGCAGCTCGAGCCCGATGAGCAGGAAGACGCTGCTCTCCAGCAGCAGCTCGATGGTTCGCCACACCGTACGTTCGGTGATCCGGTCCCTCGCGCCGATCCGGCGAGGGGATCCGTAGCCGGTCACCACCCCCGCGACCACGGCGGCCACCAGACCCGACGCGCCGAGGTGCTCGGCGGGGATGTACGCGACGAACGGGACCACGAGCGACAGGGCGACGCCCGCGTTCGTGTCGGTGATCTTCGACCGGACAAGGAGGTTCAGCTTGCCGACCGCGAAGCCGATGGCCACCGCGGCCAGGACGGCCCAGACGAAGGCCCCGGCGACGTGCCAGATCGAGATGCCCACACCGACCGCGGCGATCGCGGACCGGAGCAGCACGAGAGCCGAGGCGTCGTTGAGCATGCTCTCGCCGTCCAGGACGGTCACGAGTCGCGAGGACACGTGCGCCTTGCGGACGATGCTCGTGGCCACCGCGTCGGTGGGGCTGATGACGGCCCCGAGGGCGATCCCGATTCCCAGCGGGAGGCCCGGGATCATCACCGTGGCCAGCAGGCCCACGGCTGTCGCGGTGACGACGACCAGGACGATGGAGAACGTCGAGATGATCCCGAAGTCTCTGCGTACCTCCATCACCGGGGCGCTCACCGCCGCCGAGTAGAGGAGCGGCGGCAGGATGCCCGCCAGTATCCACTCGGGCGGGATGCTGACCTGGCCGACGAACGGCGTCATGCTCGCCGCGAAGCCCAGGACGACCAGCAGCAGCGGCGCGGCCACGCCGACCCGCGGGGCCAGGACCGTCGCTGCGACCACGAGCACCACCGCGGCGATCGCCACGAGCCCAAGGTTCATCTCGTCACCTCCAGAAGGTTGAGCATCCCATCCCGATCGGTCAGCCAGCCCACCTGTGCCCGTTTCTATGCCCGAGTTTGTGGTTTTGGCTTGACGAATGCCTGAATGTGTTGTTTTGTAGTGCTCAACGCCCACGACACTGCAGTCTGAGAAAGGGTTCCAATGTCAGCCGTACTACCTGACGCTCGCGTCAACAAGAATCTTCAGGGCCCCGGTGCAAGGGCCAGGGTGCAGAAGTTCGGCGGGTACCTCGCCGGAATGATCATGCCCAACATCGGCGCGTTCATCGCCTGGGGCCTCATCACCGCTCTCTTCATCCCGACCGGCTGGTTGCCGAACGCCACGTTGGCGGCGCTGGTCGGCCCGATCATCACCTACCTGCTGCCGGTCCTGATCGGCTACACCGGTGGCCGTATGGTCCACGGCCAGCGCGGCGCCGTCATCGGCGCCATCGCGACCATGGGCGTCATCGTCGGCACCGATGTGCCGATGTTCCTGGGTGCGATGATCATCGGCCCGCTGTCCGCGTTCCTG
>JADGPB010000179.1 GCA_017882655.1 Propionibacteriales bacterium | reverse complement strand
CGTACGTGCCGTTCTCGAAGATTCCCCGGTCGGTGCCGTAGACGCGGACCGGTTGAGTGGCAGGGTTCGCGGGGAAGGCAAAGTAGGCGTCCGCGGCCCCGCTCTTCACGTCGGCGATGGCGCGGTCTGGGTCGGTGGTCCTGGTGCCACCGAACCCAGTGGCCACGGCGTCGGTGACCAGGCCGGAGTCGTCCGAGAAGGTGAACGTCAGTTGCGCATTCTTCTGGTTCGAGGCGGTCGTGCTGGTCGTCTCGTTACTGATGACGATGAGGGCAAAGGCGATGACGACGGCGACGGGGATGGCGAGCGTTGCCAGCCAGAATCGCTTCTTCGTCACGGTGCGGAGGAACTCGAACCCGACGACGGTCTTCAGGTTGTGTTGCGACATGCTAGGCCCCCACCTGTTCACTCTGGTCGCCGTAGACACGCAGGAAGATCTCCTCGAGCGATGTTCTGGCGGTGGTGAAGCTGCGGACCAGCACGCCGTGCCCCACCAGGTCGCGCAGGATGTCCGCCTCGTCCGTCCCGGCGCGCGGGGTCAGTTCGGTGTAGTCGTGCTGCGCCGCGGTGACGTCGTACAGGTCCGACGCCGGGAGCGGGCCGGAGTGCTGCAGGCGGATGACGGTGCCGCCATAGCTGTTCTGGACGTCCTCGACAGTTCCGTACGCCTCGGCGACGCCGTTCTTGAGGAGGATCACGCGGTCGCACAGGCGCTCGACCTCGTCCATCTGGTGGGTGACCATGATGACGGTCGCGCCGGCGCGCTTCTGCTCCTCGATGATGTCCATCAACAGCCGCCGATTGACCGGGTCGAAGCCCTGGGTGGGTTCGTCGAGGATCAGCAGTTCCGGGTCGTTCATGATGGTCACGCCGAGCTGGATCTTCTGCTGCTGCCCGCCGGAGAGCTTGTCCAGCCGGGTGGCGGCCTTGTCTGCCAGGGCGACGCGGTCCAGGTAGGTGCGCGACCAGGCGGTGGCGTCCGGGCGGCTCAGGCCCTTGAGCCGTCCGAAGTACACCATGACGTCCAGGACGGACTCTTTCTTGTACAGACCGCGTTCTTCGGGCAGGTAGCCGAGCCGGGCTCCGTCGCGGGGCTCGAAGACCTTCCCCCGGATGTGGAGGGTGCCTGCGGTGGGCTGGTAGATCCCCAGCAGCGCCCGCAGCGTCGTCGTCTTGCCGCACCCGTTGCTGCCGAGGAACCCGAAGGTCTCTCCTTCGCGGACGTCGAACGACAGGTCACGAATCACGGTCTGGTCCCCGAAGTCCATCCGGAAGCCGTCGATGTGCACCAGTGGTTCCTCCACGGCATCCCCCTGGTTCATGGTGAAACCCTAGACCAGGCAGGGATGAGCGTCAGGAGACGAAGTCGCCCGTCACTCGGAACTGTCGTCCGTGCGGCGCCACTGCTCTTCGAGGCGGTGCAGGAAGTCCTGCGCGTCGCTGGAGCGTGGCTTGCGGGACGCGGTCGCACGGCTCCACGACGCGAGGGCCATCACGGTCGAGGCAAGCATGAGGACGAACCCGGCCACGCTCACGACCCAGTTGACGCTCATTCCAGCGATCAGGACAGCGACGCCGGCGATGAAGCCGAACGCGGCGAAGGCAGCGCGACGGCGATGAACGGCGTGCGGTGCTTTGCCCCGAAGCGTGCTCGCCAGCTTCGGGTCCTCCGCTGAGAGGGCGGCCTCCATCTGAGCGAGCAGTTGCTGCTCTTTCTCCGAAAGGGCCATGGTCACCTCCTCGTGTCTGACTGCCTCAGTCTAGGTCGGTCGACCCAACTCCGAAAGACACCATCGCAGGTCTGGTCCACGAACGTAGTCTGGCGACAACAACGAAGGAGTCCCCTATGAACCAGCGGATGCGTGCGCTCTCCGAGGCCGGGGTGTCGATCTGGCTCGACGACCTGTCCCGTGAACGGCTCACGGGCGGCAACCTGGCCGGGCTGATCCGGGACTACTCGGTCGTCGGCGTCACCACGAACCCGACGATCTTCGATGCTGCCATCGGCCACGGGAACGCGTACGACGAGGAGCTCGCGGCCCTCCGTACCGAGGGAGTCGACACTGCTGAGGCGCTCAAGAGGCTCACGACCCACGACGTACGCGACGCGTGCGACCTGTTCACCGACACGTACCGCGCGACGAGCGGCAAGGACGGTCGGGTGTCGATCGAGGTCGAGCCGGGGCTCGCGCACGACACCGAGGCCACCATCGTCCAGGCCCGCGACCTCCACGAGAGGGTCGGCCGTGACGAGGTGCTGATCAAGATCCCGGCCACGCGTGAGGGCCTGCCCGCGATCAGCGCGACGATCGCCGCCGGCATCAGCGTCAACGTCACCCTCATCTTCAGTGTCGAGCGCTACCGCGAGGTCGTGGACGCCTACCTGTACGGGCTCGAGCAGGCGGACAAGTCCGGCTTCGACCTCAGCCACATCCGCTCCGTGGCTTCGCTGTTCGTGTCGCGCGTGGACACGGAGATCGACCGCCGGCTCGACGAGATCGGCGGCGAGGCCTTGGCGCTCAAGGGCAAGGCCGGCCTCGCGAACGCCCAGCTCACGTACGACGCGTATGAGGAGCTGTTCGGCAGCGAGCGTTTCGCCTCGTTGAAGGCCAAGGGTGCGCACGAGCAGCGGCCGCTGTGGGCGTCCACTGGCGTCAAGTCAGCCGACTACCCGGACACCCTGTACGTGGCGAACCTCGTCGCCCCGAACACCGTGAACACGATGCCGGAGAAGACGCTGATGGCCTACGCCGACCACGGTGAGATCGGCGACCCGGTCATCGGCAGCGCGCCGTTGGCGACCGCCACGATGAACGTCCTCGAGACCGCCGGCATCGACATGCCCGATGTCTTCGCCACGCTGGAGAACGAGGGCGTCGAGAAGTTCCAGAAGTCCTGGGCCGAGCTCGTCCAGACGGTGGAGAAGGCGCTGGCCTGATTCGCCGCCGCACCTCGCCTGCGCGGTGACGCTCGTCGCACCGACTACGATCAACCCGTGTCACGCCTGGTGTCCGTCGTCGATCGAGACCGTGTTGTCGCGTCCGACTTCGCGGACGCGGCGGAGACGCTGGCGATGCTGGGCTCGCCGATCAGAACTCATCTGCTGTGGGTGCTCAGCCAGGGCGAACGGGACGTGACGGGACTGGCGGAGGCGATCGGGGCGTCCCTCGCCACGACCAGCCATCACCTGCGCCGGATGCGAGCTGCTCGCTTGATCACCTCACGGGCGGATGGTCGTCACCAGTTCTACAGCGTTGACGATCCGCACGTGGTCGAGCTCATCGCTCAGGCCGTCGACCATCACGCCGACCTTCGGCTGCGTGCCGCTGCACCGAGTCGCACAACGGGCGAGTAGTCAGCCGGCGACGACCCCGAACAGGTGGCCGATGAACCAGGTGAGCGCCATCGCGGCGCTTCCGCCGAGGACGTTGCGGATGATCGGATGGTGCTTGGCGGAGTTGCTGATGAACGCGCTGACCCACCCCGTCGCGTACAGGCCGATGACGCAGATCGCCACGGTGATGGGGATGCGGAGCGTCGCTGGGATCAGCACCATCGCCAGCAAGGGAAGTACGAAGCCTGTGGTGAAGGCGATCGCCGAGGCTGCGGCGGCGTGCCAGGGGTTGGTGAGCTCGTTCTGGTGGATGCCGTACTCAGCGCGCAGGTGCGCGGCGAGCGGATCGTGGGCGGTCAGCTCCTTGACGACGAGCCGGGCTGTCGACTCCGTCAGTCCCTGACCCTGGTAGACGGAGACGAGCTCGTCGAACTCCTCCGTCGGCGTGTTGGTGAGGTCGTGGCGCTCCTTGGCGATCAGTGCTTTCTCGCTGTCCCGCTGGCTCGAAACCGACACGTACTCCCCCATCGCCATGGCGCACGCGCCGGCGAGGAGGCCCGCGACGCCTGCGGTGAGAATGGCGGGGGTGTTGGTGGGATTGGCTGCAGCGACGCCGATGCAGATACCGGAGCCCGACACCAGGCCGTCGTTGGCCCCGAGGACTCCTGCCCGGAGCCAGTTCAGCCGAGCGCCGAGCCCACCGAAGCCGATCGTTTCAGGGGTGGGTGTGTCAGAAGTCATGAACCGATCCTTCTCTCGAATACTCAAACGATGCTATCAGCGTCAGAGTGTTGGATCGCAGTCCTCCTTCACCACGACCGGCACCCTGGCCGTGGGAGGGTTTGGTCATCACGGGGTGACGGTGATGGTGGACGGGCTCGGGTCAACGGCCCCCGACCCGCGACAGGCAAACGGTGCAGAAGTGAAGCGTGCGACGGCGTGGCGCGCCACAGGCGTACCAATTGCCTGTCCGGAGGACGAGCACTGACCGCCGCAGACAGGCAAACGGTGCTGATGTGACACGTCCGACGGCGTGGCGCGCCACACGCGTACCAATTGCCTGTCCCAGACCGATTGGTGGAGAAGCCACCGATTCTGAGCCTCAAATGGTGGGAAATCCGCCACTCGGGCGTCGCTAAGGGCGATGTGACCAGTCGGGTCGGTTCCCTATCACGCGTCCTGGAGGCCTCCCTGGTCGAGCGTCGGTACATGGCGGGTCAGCGTCGCGCGCTGGACGGCGTGCGGGCCGTACCGGCGGATCGCACGATCCATCGCCACCTCCGCCTCGCGCCAGCCGCGGTCGGGGGTGTCGAGGGCGAACTGCTGGTAGGCGGAGTCGGCCTCGACGAGGCCCTGCAGCCGCACCCCCACCTTGCGGATCCTCGCCCGCTGCAGCGCCAGCCCGTCGAACAGCCTCACCACCGCCGCGTGGATCTCGCCGGTCACATCGGTCGGGCTCGGCAGCGTCACCGACCGGGTGAGGTCGGTGAAGTCGCTCAGCCGCAGGCCCAGCACGACCGTACGACCCACCACGCCGGCCGCCCTCACCCGTGACGCCGTGCGGTCGGCCATCCGCAGCAGCTCGATCCGTACCCTCGCCGGATCGTCGGTGTCCCTGCCGAACGTCTCCGACGAGCCGATGCTGCGCTCTCTCGTCGTGGCGACCACCCGGCTGGTGTCGCGGCCCCACGCGAGGTCGGCGAGCAGCGTCCCCTGATGGGGGCCGAACGCGCGCACCAGCGTCGTCTTCGGCACGTACGCGAGGTCGGCCACCGTCCGCAGCCCCAGCTGGTGGAGCTTGCCGGCGGTCGACTCCCCCACGCCCCACAGCGCCTCGACCGGCAGCGGGTGCAGGAACGCGATGACGTCGTCGGTCTCGACGGCGCACAGCCCGTCCGGCTTCGCCTGCTTCGACGCCAGCTTCGCGACGAACTTCGACGGGCCGATCCCCACCGAGCACCCGATCTGCTGCTCGTCGGCGACCAGCGACCGGACGTACTCCCCCACCGCCTCCGCCGAGGAGAAGCTGTGGATCGCGCCGCTGATGTCGCAGAACGCCTCGTCGATGCTCGTCACCTCGACGTGCGCGGAGACCGACTCGAAGATCGCGACGATGCCTTTGGACACGTCGGTGTACGTGTCGAAGTCGGGCGCGATCGCCACGAGCTGCGGGCACAACCGGCGCGCGGTCGTCGTCGGCATGCCGCTCTTCACGCCGTACTGGCGCGCCTCGTACGTGGCAGACAGCACCACGCCGCGCGTCGCACCGCCGACGAACATCGGCAGGCCGACCAGATCCGGACGGCGACGCAGCTCGACCGAGGCGTAGAAGCAGTCCATGTCGACGTGCATGACGACGCGACCAGGAGCCTGCGGCCCCTCGTACACGCTCGCACTCGTGCCCCACCCGAACGGCATGGCCTCACC
>JADGPB010000178.1 GCA_017882655.1 Propionibacteriales bacterium | reverse complement strand
TGTCACCACCCGTGACGCGAGCCGGTACCGCGCGGCGCCCGTGATCATGGTCGGGTCGGTCTCGTACCCCAGCCAGAGGCCGTGCTCGGACACCAGCCGCGAGGCGAAGGAGTCGTACGTGAGGATGACCTGCTCGCCCTCGTCGTCGACCCCATCCGGGCTGAGCACACCGGACGTGACCAACGCGGCGCGGATCCGTTGCGCCAGCTCGGCTGCGGCCTTGCGCGTGAACGTGAGGCCGAGCACCTGACCCGGGTGAACCTGCCCCGTACCGACGAGCCAGACGACCCGCGCGGCCATGACGGTGGTCTTGCCGGACCCGGCACCGGCGATCACCACGGTCGGATCGAGCGGCGCCGTGATCGCGTCGAGCTGTTCGTCGCTGAACGGCACACCGATCGCGTCGACGAGCTCGCCGGGCGTGCTGATCGAGGCCTCGCGACGGGCCGTACGCCAGGCAGCCAGGGAGGTGACCGTGCCGTTCACTCGACGACCTGCCTTCCCTCGCCGCGCCCGGGACAGCTCGACTGGAACGGGCAGTAGCGGCAGGACGGACCGACGGTGGCCACGTACCGGTCGGAGGCCAGGACGCGCGCTGCGGTCTCGAGGCGATGATGCACCCAGGTCGGGTGGTCGGCCTGCTGACCGACGGCTCGGCGGCCGTCGTCGTCCAGGACCGCGACCGACGGCTCCTCCTTGAGGTACGGCACGTCGGCGATCGACGGCTGCTGGAGCACCTTCGGGTACGGCTGCTGTCCGTCCTGCTTGCGCAGGTAGACGAGCTCGGCGGAGCCTACGCCGGCGTCACCCGCCAGGTCCGAGAATGCACCGAGCTGGGCGGCCAGCTGGTACGCGCCGAGCTGCTCCAACGCGTCCGCCTCACCCTGCGTGGGCACGTGGCGGCCCGTCTTGAAGTCGACGATCACGAGTCGTCCGTCGGCGCCGAGGTCGAGCCGGTCCACGACGCCGGTCAGGGTCACAGGCTGGCCCGCGGTCGGCACCTGCACGGAGAACGGCACCTCGACCCCGAGCACCTTCCGTCCCTGACGCGCCTCGATCCAGCCCGCCAGACGCTCCAGCGACTCGTCGGCCTCGGCGCGCTCTGACGCCGACAACCAGACGGCATCGAACGGGATCTGGTCCCAGATCCGTTCCAGGTGGGCGCCGAGCTCGGTCGGGCTGATCCCCTCAGCGACGGCATGCTCCGCGAGGACATGGACGACCGAGCCGAACCCCGCGGCGGAGGTGCGCTGCCGATCAGCCCCAGCGCGCCGTTGCAGGAACCACTGACGCGGACAACCGAGCAGCGTGCCCAGCTGGCTGCCCGACAAGGCCACCGGCTCCCCGTCGCGCGTGACCAGGCGCCCTGTGGAGCGTTCCGCGAGCCCCCACCAGCGGGCGGGGTCGGCGGCGGGTACGACCTGTCGCCCGTGGTCGTCGACCTCATCGGCGAGGGTCGCGAGGTGCTGGGCCGCGGCAGCCCTGATCGCCGGGTGCTCGGCGGGGTCGGACACCGCCCGGCGGAGCTCGCCGACCAGCCCCACGAGGGTCAGCGGGCGACGCGGACGCCCAGGCACGGCCCGTACGGGAACGCCCAGCTCATCGAGGAACCGCGACGGCTGGTCGCCCTCACCATCGGTCCCCGCCACGGCGGCCACGATGAGCCTGCGGCTAGCGCGCGTGCAGGCCACGTAGAACAGGCGACGCTCGGCCGCGAGCCGCACGCTGGGAGGTGGGGGCTCGACGAGACCGTCGTCGCCGAGCAGGTCGGTCTCGAGCATGGTGTCGCGGCGCCGGGGATCGGGCCAGATCCCCTCCTGGACACCCGCCACGACGACGAGAGGCCATTCGAGGCCCTTGGACCGGTGAGCGGTGAGGACACGTACGCCCCGGCGGCGCGCGGTCGCCTCGCGTGCGGTGTCGGCGGGGATCTCCTGCGCCGCGACCTCGGCGAGGAACCCCGCCGCGCCGCGGCCGCCCGACAGCTCGTCGGACCGCTCGGCGAGGTCGAACAGCGCGCAGACGGCGTCGAGATCCCGGTGCCCGCGGGCGGCAGGGTCTCCCCCCGCCGCTAGCTGGGCTTGGAGCCGTTCCGGCCAGTCCGTGCCGGACCATAGGCACCACAAGGCCTGATGCGCCGTTGCTCCCTTGCCGACCAGGTCATGGCACTCAGCCAGCAACGCGGCGAGGTGAGCGACCGCCTCGGTCGACTCGGTGGAGGGTAGCGACGCCAGGAGGTCCGGGTCGACGAGGGCCTGTCGTACGAGCTCGCTCGATGATGCGGGTGTGACCGAGGCGCCGAACTCCGCCCGGTCGAGCGCGCGCAGGGCTCGTCCGAGCCGCCGCAGGTCGATCGAGTCGAGGCCGGCGAACGGGCTCTGCAGCAACCGCGCCGCCGAGTCGGCGTCGAGCCGACGAGGGTCGGCGACCACGGACAGCGCCAGCAGCAGCGGTGTGACAGCCTCCGCGGCGGACAGCGCGATCTCGTCGCCCGCGACCGCCACGGGCACGCCACTGGCAACGAGGGCGCGGGTGAGACGCGGGATGTCACGGCGCCCCGACCGTACGAGCACCGCCATGTCGTCCCATTCGACCCCGTCGCGCAGGTGGGCGTGCCGCAGCAGATCGGCGATGTTCTCCGCCTCTGCGCCGGGGTCGTCGAACGTGAGGACGTCGATCTGGCCCGCTGGCGTGCCCGGGTGGATGGCAGGCTCACGGAACGCCTCACGGAGCGCGCCGGGAAGCGGGCGCGGGAGCGGCAGCCGGGCTGAGACCCGTCGCGTCGCGTCGGCGAGGACCTCACCGAAGCGGTGGGTGCGCGACAGTGCCGCGACGGGCGCCGACACCCCGGCTGCGTCGGGGAACAGCTCCGGGAAGTCGAGGATGCCCCTCGGCCGTGCGCCGCGGAACTCGTAGATCGACTGGTCAGGGTCGCCGACCACGACGATCTCGCCGCCGAGCGGTACGAGCTGGCGGAGCAGGCCGACCTGCGACGGATCGGTGTCCTGGTACTCGTCGACGAAGACGACCTCGGCCGATCGCCGTACCTGGGCAAGGATTTCCGGGTCGGTGAGCAGCACGCGAGTGCGATGGACGAGCTCGGCGTAGTCGAGGACCTGCTCCTGCTCCAAGACGTCCAGGTACTCGTCGAAGAAGTCCCCTAGCGACGCCCACTGCGGTCGGGCCGCGACCTGCCCGTACATCCGGAGCACGTCGCCGTCGAGGCCGAGCTGGCGCGCCGCAGCGAGCGCGCCCCTCACCTCGCCGGCGAAACCTCGGGTGCCGTACGCCGGTGCGTACTCCGGTGGCCAGTCGCTCGCGGATCGCCCCGCGAGCACCTCCCGTACGCGGAACTCCTGCTCCGGCGCCGTCAGCAGCCGCGGCGCCGTTCCGTACAGCTCGGGGTCGGACCAGCGCCTCACGACGGAGTAGCAGAACGCGTGGAACGTCATCGCGCGCGGCGTCACGACGGACCGTCCGAGGCGCTCGGCGATCCGGCGTCTCAGGTCGACGGCGGCGCGACGCGAGAACGTGAGCACGAGGACGCCGTCCGCCGGCACCCCGTCGTCGATGTAGCCGGCGACACCCTCGACGATCGTCGTCGTCTTGCCGGTGCCGGGACCCGCGAGCACCAGCAGCGGTCCGCCACGGTGGCTGGCGACCGCCTCCTGCTCGGGCGTCAGCACCGGCCGTTCGAGACCCTGGCGCGCCGACGGCCTGAGCCGGTAGCTGGGGCGGGTCACAGATGTCACGGGTCCATGCAAACAGATGCCACCGACACATGCACCTCTGCCCACGAGGACGAGCGGGCACACGACACCGGACGACCGGAGGCACACGCTGACTCGCAGGCGCGCCGCGCTGCGGCGTCCTTGCGGAGAACAGCGGTCAAGAGTCGTGAGTGGAGATGGAATCCGTTCGGACTATTAGGCCCCTCAGCCCGGTCAAGAACTGCTGAGTCCAGCCGTCCAAACCCGGTTTCGGCCGGATACCAGGGGCACTTGAGCGGGCATCGGACCACCGACCAGGTTGGGCAGGTCACGGAAGCCGTGCAGTCGTCCATAGCCTGCTCAACCTGGGTTCGCGGGAGCACGACCGGGACAGGTCGGCCCAGAACCTGCACAACCTGGGTTCGTCGCGTCCACGCTGGCCGGCCGCCGCCCTGAGCAGACCACGCTGCCCGGGGCCCGAACCTCGCCTCAGCAAGGCCTTCGACGAGTTCATCGGGACCACTGTCACTCGGCCCACAAGTATGGAAGGCTGTTGCCGCTGCTCCAGCCCGGGCAATGCTTGGGAAGGTCCGGACCGTGTCCAGCAGCCTGAGATCTCAAGGTGCGATCTCAGCGAGCAAGTCGGGAGAAGTTGCATGGCTCAGGGAACCGTCAAGTGGTTCAATGCCGAGAAGGGTTACGGCTTCATTGCCGTAGAAGGTGGCGATCAGGACGTGTTCGTCCACTACACCGCTATCGACACCACAGGCTTCCGTACCCTCGAAGAGGGTCAGAAGGTCGAGTTCGAGATCACGCAGGGCCCAAAGGGTCCGCAGGCTGATCGCGTCCACGCTCTGTAATCACACCTCACGAAGGGCCCCCGCTGCTGGCGGGGGCCCTTTGCTCTTCCCGCCGGAGGGTTCCGGATCCCCCCGAACAGACGTGGACACCCCATCTACAGTGACCGCATGCCCGCAGAGAGCATCGTGACGACCGTCGGTGAGCGGACGCTGACGCTGACGAACCTGGACAAGGTCCTGTACCCGGCGTGCGATTTCACCAAGGCGGAGGTCGTCTCGTACTACCTCGCGATCGCCGACACGATGCTCCCCCATCTCGCCGGTCGCTGCCTGACCCGCGTGAGGTTCCCGAACGGCGTCGAAGCGCAGCCCTTCTTCGAGAAGAACATGCCTTCAGGCGCACCGGACTGGCTCTCCGTGCAGCCCGTGCTGGGAACCGAAGGCCGCACCGAGTACCTCGTCGCAGGAGAACCGGCCACGCTCGTCTACCTCGCGAACCTCGCGGCGCTCGAGCTCCACGCCCCGCAGTGGACTACTGCGCACACGACGATCGTGGACGGCGCCGTACAGCTCGCCGCCGACGTGGAACCGCGCGCCACCACCTGCGTCATCGATCTGGATCCCGGCCCGGGGATGACCATGGTCGACGTCAGCAAGGGGGCCCTGCTCATCGCCGCACGCCTGGCCGCCGACGGCCTCATCGCGTCCGTGAAGACCTCCGGTTCGAAGGGACTCCAGCTGTCCGCCCCGATCGCACCCACGCCTTCGGAGGACGTCGTACGGTACGTGGCCCGGCTCGCCGCGGAGCTGAGCCGAGCGCACCCCGAACTCTTCGTCGCCACCATGGCCAAGTCCGCACGTTCGGAGCGCATCTACATCGACTACCTCCAGAACAAGGCGGCAAGGAACACGATCTGTGCGTACTCGCTGCGCGGCAAGGAACAACCCTGGGTCGCCACCCCCGTCACCTGGGACGAGGTGGCGGCAGCAGACTCGCCCGACTCGCTCCGATTCCGTCCCGAGGACGTGCTGGCGCGGGTCGCGGACTCCGGCGACCTGTTCGCGGACGTGCTGGCCGACGACGGACCTTCGCTTCCCCGGGTGGAATCGGGGGGCTGATACGGAATGGCCCATCCTCAGCGCTCCGCCTGACCGGTACATTGGTTCGGAACCTGTCGCACGCAGCGTGCTGTTCCTTGAAAGGTGCCCAATGTCCGATTCCGGCCAGGCCGCTTACGCCCCGCTGACCCCGCCGACAGCGACGG
>JADGPB010000177.1 GCA_017882655.1 Propionibacteriales bacterium | reverse complement strand
TGCTCCGCGGGCATTGTGGCGATGGTCGAGGACCGCAAGCAGTACTGGCGGACCCTGCAGTTCCTGGCCGGACAGTCCGAAGCCGCGCTTTCGGCTCGTCACAAGGCCGAGCTCGACGCGCTGACCGTTCGGTACAGCGAGGCGATCGAGGCCCGCGAGTCGACGCTGGACGACATCGCCCAGGCGATGGCCGACCTCGTGACGTCGAGTGGCGCACCGGCGGGTGGACCCCTGAGCCTGGGCCTTTTCGGTGGTTCTGCGGCTCCCGCCGCGAGCGCAGCACCCGCTGCGACAGCCACCGCGACCGCCGAGCGGCCGATCTGGCTCGACATCGACGACCTGCCCAAGTGCAACGACTGCGCGACCTGCTACCAGGAGCTGCCGCAGCTGTTCGAGAAGGCGACGATCGTCGTCGACGGTGAGCCGCGGACGGTGGGCCGCTTGATGCCCGAAGCTCTCGACGGACTGGTGATGACCGACGAGCTGGCGGCGCGTATCTCCCGGGTGAAGGCCACCTGCGACGCGGAGATCATCCAGTGAACGCTCCAGGATTCACCAACCAGCTGGGCTTGCTGGAGCGGCGGCTGACGGCTGATCCCCGCGCGTTCAGGGGTCTCTTCACGGCCGACGGTATGGAGGCGGTGGCTTGGGAGTTCCGTCAGGCGGACCTGAGCCACGACTTCATCTGGCAGATCTGGGACGTGCTGAGCCGCGACGACGACGCCAGCCGCGTGATGATGCGCTTCCTGTGGAAGCTGCCGGTGGGCAAGAAGCGCATGTTCATCCGCGCTCTGGACGCGCACCTGTCCGAGCGGTACCCCATGTTCGCCGGACTGAGCCAGAACTGGCCGGCGGGGAACGCGATCGAGCCGTACATCCGGGAGGCCGAGGCTCGCTCGCAGGACTTCGAGCTGGTCAACAAGGGCTTCCTCGGATACATGGACCTCGGCTACACGCGCCGAGACGTCGAGCTGTTCGTCTGGATGGAGGCGCTGCGTGACAAGCAGTGCGCCGAGGCGCCGTGCGAGGTGGGCGTACTGATCGCGGGGCGCGTCGAGCCGCAGGGTGGTTGCCCCGTACAGATCCACATCCCGACCATGTTCGAGCTGATCGGCGAAGGCCGTTTCCGCGAGGCGCTCGAGATGCTGGAGTCCTGCAACCCGCTGCCGAACGTGACCGGCCGCGTGTGCCCGCAGGAGCTGCAGTGCCAGGGCATGTGCATCCACAAGACGGCGATGAGCATCGGCCAGCTCGAGTGGTTCCTCCCGGAGTGGGAGAAGCTCGCTGACCCTGAGGGCCTCGCCGCTCGGTTCCGCGGCCTGGACGATCCGTGGCAGAAGGCCGTACGGCCACCTGTCGCGATCGTCGGATCAGGACCGTCCGGGCTCATCACCGCCTATCTGCTCGCCGCCGAGGGTTTCCCGGTGACTGTGTTCGAGGCGTTCCACGAGCTGGGGGGAGTGCTGCGGTACGGCATCCCCGAATTCCGGTTGCCGAACCAGCTGATCGACGACGTCGTGGCGAAGATCCGCGGCCTCGGAGGCCGCTTCGTCACGAACTTCGTGGTGGGCAAGACGGCCACCCTCGAGCAGCTGCGTGACGCGGGCTTCCTGCGGGTGTTCGTGGGGAGCGGTGCGGGACTACCGCGGTTCCTGAACGTCCCCGGTGAGCACTTGCTCAACGTGATGTCGGCCAACGATTTCCTCACGCGCGTGAACCTCATGCAGGGGCACCGCGCGGATCACGAGACGCCGCTTCCCCAGGTCAAGGGCAAGCAGGTGCTGATCATCGGTGGCGGCAACACGGCCATGGATGCCGCACGTACGGCTCGGCGTCTGGGCGGCAACGTCACGATCGTCTACCGACGGACGCGCGCGGAGATGCCCGCGCGGGCCGAGGAGCTCGAGCACGCGCTCGAGGAGGGCATCGAGCTCGATGTGCTCCGCTCGCCGATCGAGTTCGTCGGTGACCCGCAGACGCACTTCGTGACCAGCGCGACGGTCGAGATCATTGCGTTGGGCGAGCCGGACAGCTCGGGACGACGACGCCCCGTGCCCACGGGTCGTACGACGGAGATCGAGGCCGACCTCGTGATCATGGCGCTGGGCAACTCGCCGAACCCCATCATCAAGGACTCCGAGCCGAGGCTCTCGGTCTCGAAGTGGGGAACGATCGAGCAGACGGAGGATGGCTCGAAGGAGACCTCGATCCCGGGCATCTACACCGGCGGCGACGCCGCCCGAGGCGGCTCGACGGCGATCCGAGCGGCCGGCGACGGCCAAGCGGCCGCGCGAGAGATCGTCCGCACGATGGCGACGATGGACAAGGCCGACATCGCGAACCGCGTGAGCCGCGCGCTCACCTACACGGAGGTTGCCGCCGAGATCCCGGTGATCGTGGCCAAGACCCACTTGAGCGCCGGAATCGAGGAGTTCGAGGTACGGGCTCCGATCATCGCGCGGTCGGCGAAGGCGGGCCAGTTCGTGCGCGTCCTTCCGACGCCGAACGGCGAGCTGGTCCCGCTGACATTGGCGGACTGGAACGCCGAGGCCGGGACGATCACGCTTGTCATCCAGGCGATGGGCACCTCGACGCTCAAGATGAACGAGATGCAGGTCGGCGAGGCGTTCGCGGGCGTGGCCGGCCCGCTCGGCCGGCCCAGTGAGCTGGCGCGGTACGAGGATGCGACCGTCGTGTTCACAGCGGGAGGCCTGGGACTGCCGCCGGTGTACCCGATCATGCGGGAGCACCTGCGGATGGGGAATCACGTCACGCTGATCTCGGGTTTCCGTAGCCGTGAGCTGATGTTCTGGAACGGCGCCAAGGAGCGGGTCGGGAGGTTGCAGGCGGAGTACGGCGACCAGCTGCACGTGGTCTATGCGACCAACGACGGCTCGTACGGCGTCCCAGGCTTCGTCACCGCGCCGCTGGAGGAGATGCTCAACGCGCACCGCGACGGTACGGGACGAACGATCGCCGAGGTCGTCACCATCGGCCCGCCGCTGATGATGCGGGGAGTTTCCGACCTCACCAAGCCGTACGACGTGCACTGCGTCGCCAGCCTCAACTCGATCATGGTCGACGCCACCGGCATGTGTGGCGCCTGCATGGTCCCGGTCATCGAGGACGGCCAGCTGATCCGTAAGCACGCCTGCATCGACGGCCCCGAGATCGACGCGCACGCCATCGACTGGGCGAAGTTCCTCCCGCGCTTCGGACTGTTCCGTTCCCAGGAGCAGGCCAGCCGCGCGGCGAACGGGTTCTAGGCGACTCACGCGCAGCAGTCCCGGTTCGGCGCTGACCGAGCCGGGATTTGTTGCTGTCCGGGGACTCCGCGGTCGGGACGGCTTGTGTCCTATGGTTGCCACATGTCGACGCCGATTCTCGACACCAAGCTCTATGCCCCACCGCTTCGGCGCAACGCGGTTCCTCGTCCGTCCCTGGTCGAACGGTTGGACGAGGGTCTGCAGAGCAGGCTGATCCTTGTGTCTGCCCCGGCCGGCTTCGGCAAGACCACGATAGTCAGCGAGTGGGTGGCCGGCTGCAACCGTCTTGGACCGGACGTTCGTCCTGCTTGGCTTTCCCTGGACGACGGGGACAGCGATCCGGCGCGCTTCCTGGCCTACCTCGTCGCGGCTCTGAGGACGGTTGCCGCGGATGTTGGGCAAGGGGTGTTGGGTATGCTCCAGTCTCCCCAGCCGCCACCGACTGAAACGATGCTGACGGCTCTGCTCAACGAGATCACAACGCTCCCGTACGGTCTCGTCCTCGTCCTGGACGACTACCATCTCGTCGACTCCGAACGGGTGGACGAAGCTCTCGCGTTTCTGCTGGAGCATCTGCCGCGACAGATGCACCTGGTCATCGCCACCCGGGAGGACCCGCGGCTGCCCCTGGCCCGGTGGCGTGCTCGGGGCCAGCTGGCCGAGCTGCGTGCGGCCGACCTGCGTTTCACCCCCTTCGAAGCCGCCGAGTTCCTCAACAGGGTGATGGGCCTCGACCTCTCGGCGGAGGACGTCGCCGCCTTGGAGGCCCGCACCGAAGGCTGGATCGCCGGCCTGCAACTGGCCGCGCTCTCCATGCAGGGGCGTCCAGATGCCGCCGGCTTCATTCGGGCCTTCACCGGCAGCGACCGTTTCGTGCTGGACTACCTGGTGGAGGAGGTTCTTCAGCGCCAGCCAGAACGCGCGCGCAGCTTCTTGCTGCAGACCGCCATCCTCGACAAGCTGTGCGGCCCGCTGTGCGATGCCGTCACCAGGCAGAAGCATGGCAAAGGGATGCTCGAGCGCTTCGAGCGCGGCAACCTGTTCGTTGTCCCGCTCGACGACAGGCGTCAGTGGTATCGCTACCACCACCTCTTCGCCGATGTCCTGCAGGCGCACTTGCTCGAAGAGGAGCCTGATCAGCTGCCGGCTCTGCACAGGAGGGCGAGCGAGTGGTACGAGGAGAACGGTTCGCGATCCGACGCGATCCGTCACGCCTTGTGCTCCGAGGACTTCGGGTGGGCGGCGGAACTGATCGAGCGGGCGGGGCTTATGACGGAAGACGGCTCCCAGGCCGCCACCTGGCTCAAGTGGACGAGGGCGCTGCCGGACGAGATGATCCGCTCTCGGCCCGTGCTCAGCGCTTGGTATGCCTGCGCACTGCTCGGTAGCGGCGAACTGGAGGCTGCCGAGGCCCGGCTGAAGGACGCCGAACGGCGGCTGGAGCCCGGGCGAGGCGCGCAGGCGGTCGTTGCGGACGAAGAACAGCTTCGGTCCCTGCTCGCGACCATAGCCGTGGTCCGTGCCTACAATGCCCAGGCGGTCGGTGACGTGCCCGGCACCCTCAAGCACGCTCAGCGGGTGTTCGAGCTCCTGCCTGAAGGGGACCATTTCAGGCGCGAACAGGCGACCGGGCTCGTGGGGATGACCTACTGGGCGAGCGGCGACCTTCAAGCCGCCGACCGGGTGTTCGCCGGCTACAGCACGAGGATGCTTGCGGCCGGCAACATCCCCGACGCGATGGGCACCGCATCCGTCCTGGCTGACATCAGGCCGCCGTTGGGTCGTCTCCGTGCTGCCGTGGACACATTCACCGAGCTGCTGCAGGTCGGGCTGGACCGGGGCGCGCCCCTGCCTCCAGATGCGGCCGACCTGTATCGGGGGCTGGGCGAGCTGGACCTTGAACGGGGTGACCTGGCTGCTGCCGCACGACACCTGCAGACAAGCGAGGAACTGGGCGAGCAGGGGGAGCGGCCGACATGGAGGTGGCGCTGGTGTGTCGCCCGGGCCCGGCTCGACCAGGCGGAGGGCGACCTGGAGGGGGCTCTCAGTCTGCTGGACGAGGCACAGCGCCTGTTCATAAGGACGCCTCTGCCGGACGTGCGCCCCGTACCGGCTCTGAAGGCCCGGATCTGGGCTATGCAGGGCAGAGTGGCCGAGGCCTCGGAGTGGGCGCGTGAACGAGGCCTGTCCGTCGACGACGATCTCAGCTACCTGCGCGAATTCGAGCACGTGACACTGGCGAGAGTGCTCATCGCCCAGTATGAGAGCGAGCGGGTGGATGGTGCCGTCCACGACGCTGCGGGACTGCTGGAGCGCCTCCTGCAGGCGGCTGAACAAGGCGGCAGGACAGGGAGCGTGATCGAGATCCTGGCTTTGCAGGCAGTCGCTCACGAAGCGCTTGGCGACACATCCTTGGCCCTCGCGCCGCTGGAGCGCGCCCTGTCCCTGGCCGAACCGGAGGGCAACGTCCGGGTCTTCGTGGATGAGGGTCCACCGATGGTGCGCCTTCTCCAGGAGGCCGCCTCCCGCGCGATCGCGCCGGACAGCGCACGGCGGGTGTTAG
>JADGPB010000176.1 GCA_017882655.1 Propionibacteriales bacterium | reverse complement strand
TCTAGCGTCTGCGCCACGGTGATCGTGCCGTCGGCCGCGACGGAGGCTTCGATCGCCATGCGTGTGATGGGCGCACCAGCCGCGTACGCCTTCGGAGGTGCCACCGCCAGTACCCCGAGCGCAAGCACCAGTGCTGCGAGCACCATCCCGATCCGCTTCATGTGCTCAACGGTACCGGCGGGAGATGTCAGAAGTGCGGGCACACGACCCGGTGAGAGGATGGCTTCGACGAAAGGACACCATGGCAGCCCTGAAGGTCCAGCTCCGCAGCGACCTCACGACCTCGATGAAGGCCCGCGACACGTTCCGTACGAGCGTTCTGCGGATGGTGCTGTCGGCCATCCAGACCGAGGAAGTCGCCGGTACGAGCGCCCGAGAGCTCAGCGAGGACGAGGAGCGCGCCATCCTTGGGCGCGAGGTGCGTAAGCGCAAGGAGTCCGCCGAGCTGTACACGGCGGGCAACCGCCCCGAGCTCGCCTCCAAGGAGCTCGCCGAGGTGGAGCTGCTGGGCGCGTACCTGCCGACGGCCCTCACCGAGGCCGAGGTCGACGCGATCGTGGCCGAGGAGGTCGGGGCTGTGGGCGAGGATGCCTCGATGAAGCAGATGGGCCAGGTCATCAAGGCCGTCAACGCCCGCGCCAAGGGCCGCGCCGAGGGTTCGGTCATCGCCGCCAAGGTGAAGGCAGCGCTCGCGGGCTAGTGGGGCGTGTCCGAAGCTCTCTTGCGGTTGGCGGGGTCCGGGTGCGTGCATCGCAAGGCGCCGGAGCGCAGGCATACCGGGTCGTCGATCGAGTGGTCGGCCTAGTCGCGGGCGTGCGAGTCCTCGGTGTCGGACCCCATCAGGGCCGCGTACCGGACATGGGCGGCGTGGATCTCGTCCCAGTCCTCAGGGCCGGGAATGCCGATCAGGCCGGGGTTGGTCTCCTCCCCGTGTCCCTTGATGGACATCCCGCGCCTCGTCGAGATGACGACGGCTCCGATGCCGATCACGGCTGCGGTTAGCGAGATCGCATAGCGCACCCACCCCAGGGAGCCGGCCATCGGGAGCCCGACGATCGCGGGCGCGATGAGGACGGCGACGAGGTTCATGACCTTGATCAGCGGGTTGATCGCCGGACCGGCGGTGTCCTTGAACGGGTCGCCGACTGTGTCGCCGATGACCGTGGCCGCGTGGGCCGGTGACCCCTTGCCGCCGTGGTGGCCGTCCTCGACGAGCTTCTTCGCGTTGTCCCACGACCCGCCCGAGTTGGCGAGGAAGATCGCCATGAGCGTGCCGCAGGCGATGGCGCCGGCGAGGTAGCCGGCCAGCGCCGGGGCGCCGAGTCCGAAGCCGACGGCGATCGGCGCCGTGATGGCCAGCAGCCCGGGCGTCGCGAGCTCGCGCAACGAGTCGCGCGTGCAGATGTCGACGACCTTGCCGTACTCGGGCCGGCCCGTCCCGTCCATGATCCCGGGGATCTCGGCGAACTGACGGCGCACCTCGTACACGACCGCGCCGGCTGCCCGGCCCACCGCCGAGATGGCGAGGCCCGAGAACATGAACACGACCGACGCGCCCACGATGATCCCGACGAGCGTACGCGGCGAGAAGACGGCTGAGTCGGTGACGAACTGCTGGTAGGCGCCTTGCAGGACGGTCGCGATGGAATCGGTGAAGGACCCGAACAGGGCTGTCGCCGCGAGTACAGCCGTGGCGATCGCGATGCCCTTTGTGATCGCCTTGGTCGTGTTGCCGACGGCGTCGAGCTCGGTGAGGATCCGTGAGCCCGCCGGGCTGACCTCGCCGGACATCTCCGCGATGCCCTGCGCGTTGTCGGAGACGGGCCCGAAGGTGTCCATGGCGACAATGACGCCGACGGTCGTGAGCAGACCGCAGCCGGCAAGAGCGATGGCGAACAGTCCGACGACGCCCACCCCGCCGAGCAGGAACGCGGCGAACAGGACGGCCGCGATGATCACCGCGGTGAACACCGCCGACTCGAGCCCCAGCGCGATGCCGGAAAGTACGACGGTGGCTGCACCGGTCAGCGACGTACGGCCGACATCCTGGGTCGGCCGGTCCTCCGTGCCGGTGTAGAAGCCGGTCAGCATCAGGATGGCGGCGCCGAGGGCGATGCCGAGCAGTACGGCTCCGGACGCGACGAACCGCGGGTCGTCGACGGGTCCGGTGAAGGTGATCCCGGTGCCGAAGTCGGCGAAGCGGGAGGGCAGGTACGTGTACGCGGCAACGACCGAGAGCGCGGCCCCGATGCCGGCCGACATCATGAAGGCGCGCTTGATGGTCAGCAGCCCGTTCTCGTCCGGACGGGGGCGGGTGAGGTACACGCCAGCGAGCGCCGTGAGCACGCCGACCGCTGGGATGACAAGGGGAAACACCAGCCCTGACGCCCCGAACGCCGCCTTGCCGAGGATGATCGAGGCGACCAGCGTCACCGCGTACGACTCGAACAGGTCGGCCGCCATGCCCGCGCAGTCACCGACGTTGTCGCCCACGTTGTCGGCGATCGTCGCCGCGTTGCGCGGGTCGTCCTCGGGGATGTTCTGCTCGACCTTGCCGACGAGGTCGGCGCCGACGTCGGCAGCCTTGGTGAAGATGCCGCCGCCGACCCGCATGAACATCGCGAGCAGCGCGGCCCCGAAACCGAAGCCCTCCAGCACAGTCGGGGAGTCGCCGGCGAACGTGAGCACTACGATCGCCGTACCCAGCAGCCCGAAGCCGACCGTGGCCATGCCGACGGAACCGCCCGTTCGGAACGCGATCCGCATCGCGTCGTCACGGCCCGTGGCCTGCGCGGCGGCAGCGACACGTACGTTCGCGCGTACCGCCAGCCACATTCCCAGGTAGCCGATGAGTGCCGAGAACCCGGCACCCGCCACGAACGCGACCGAGCGTGCGACCCGCAGCCAGATGTCCGAGCCGCCCTCCGAGTGGGCCGGCAGCAGCAGCAGCGCGACGAATGCGGCGGCAGCGAAACCTCCGAGCGTCCGGAACTGGCGCGCAAGGAATGCCGACGCGCCCTCCTGGATGGCGCGGGCGATGACCCGCATCGCAGGGGTCCCCTCGTCGGCGCGCAGCACCTCGGCCCGAAACCACCAGGACATGCCGATGGCCGCTGCAGCGAGGATCGCCACCACGGCAACGATCGTGACATTGCCGGCGGACAGCGTCGTCTGCTCCGGAGTCGGGATCATGGGTGGCCCTTCCCGCCCGTCGACGTCGACGGGACGATGGTGCGGCGCAGCCTACCCAGGACTTGGCTTGACCAACAGGTATCTGCACACGCGTGACCGAGAAGTTACACAAGCCATTGCCCATCGACGGCTCTCGTCATAGATTCCGCACAGGCCCAATCCCCCAAGGAACCCTCACATGGACACACGCACCCTCCGCCGCGCTCTCGCAGTAGCAGCCTCCGTGACGCTCGCCCTCTCGTTCGGCCCGCAGGCCATCGCGAGCCCCAACATCCAGCCCGCGTCGCCGACGAAACCGTCGGCGGCGCCCAGGCTGCCGAAGGACGCGAAGACGGTCACCGGCCGCTGGATCGTCCAGGTGAGCGGAGCCTCGACGGCAGAAGGTGGTACGTCATCGGCCGCGAAGGCATCGCAGGACCAGGTGCTCGGTGAGGCGGGTAACGAGGGGCTCACGGTGGGCCGTACGGCATCGTTCACGAGCGCGTACAACGGCATGACCGTCACAGCGACTGACGCCGACGCCGCCCAGCTGCGCGACGTTCCCGGAGTGGTGGGCGTCTGGCCGGTGCTCCAGGTCGCGGCTCCTGACCCCGCGGCGAGCACGTCCACCAAGGACCTCACCTCTGCGCTTGCGATGACGGGCGCCGACATCGCGTACTCGGAGCTCGGCTACACCGGGCAGGGCATCAAGGTCGGCGTCATCGACACCGGCATCGACATCGACCACCCCGACCTTGGCGGTACGGGCACGCCCGGTACGACGCCGTTCCCCAGCTCGCGGGTGAAGTGGGGGTACGACTTCGTCGGCGACGCTTACGACTCCGCCGGCGACACCGCCGCACAGGTCACACCGAAGCCTGACGGCAACCCCGACGACTGCAACGGCCACGGCACGCACGTGGCGGGCATCATCGGGGCAAACGGCGACTTCGCGACCGGTGGCGTCCGTGGTGTCGCGCCCAAGGTGAGCTTCGGCGCGTACCGCGTGTTCGGCTGCGACGGCAGCACCAGCACCGACATCGTGCTCGCCGCGATGGACAGGGCGATCGCCGACCACATGGACGTCGTCAACATGAGCCTCGGCGAGTCCTTCATGTCATGGCCGAGCTACCCCACGTCCGTCGCCGCTCAGACGATGCAGAAGGCCGGCGTCATCCTCGTGGCCGCGGCGGGCAACGATGGTGCGGACGGGGTCTTCACGACCAGCACCCCCTCGGTGTCCGACGGCGCGATCTCGGTCGCCTCGTTCGAGAACACGAAGATCCCCGCCCACTCGTTCACAACGTCGGCCGGCAAGAGCGTGCAGTACCTGCCGGCTGAAGGTGCGCCCGTCGCTCCCACCTCGGGCTCCATGAACCTCGCCGCAGCGGGCCCCGACTCAGCCGGAGCCAACACCGCATGCGACCTGGTCTCCCCCGACGTGTCTGGTAAGGCGGCATTGGTCAGCCGCGGCACGTGCGACTTCTACCAGAAGGCGCTCAACGCGCAGAATGCCAAAGCAACCGCTGTGGTCATCTACAACGACGCGCCTGGTCTGGCCAGCATCACGGCCGTCGGTGTTCCGGCGATCACGATCCCGGTGGTCATGATCCCGCTGGCTGACGGTACGGCGATGGCGGCTTCCCTGCAGTCGCCCGCTGCGTCACTGACGTGGACGGCCGGGTTGATCACCACTCCCAACCCGACGGGCGGGCTGGTGTCCAGCTTCTCGTCGTACGGTCTCGCAGCCGATCTCAGTCTCAAGCCGGACCTCGGTGCGCCGGGCGGGAACATTTGGTCCACGTTCCCGATCGAGAAGGGTTCGTACGCCAACGAGTCCGGCACGTCGATGGCTTCCCCGCACGTGACCGGCGCTGTCGCTCTGCTGCTGCAGGCGAAGCCGGAGCTCAAGGGCAGGACCACGAAGGTCCGCGAGCTGCTGCAAACCACTGGCACGCTCGCTGCCTGGTCGGAGGATCCGACGAGCGGTGCGCTCGAGCCCGTACATCGCCAAGGCGGCGGCCTGATCCAGATCGCGACGGCGCTGACGACCAAGCAGACGGTGTCGCCGGGCAAGATCTCGCTCGGTGAGGGCTCGGCGGGGCCGAAGACCACGACGGTCACGCTGACCAACACCTCGGCCAAGCCGGTGACGTACGCGATCACGAAGTCGGACGGCGTCGCGACGCTCGGCAGTCTCATCACCAAGAGCTTCTTCAAGAAGGCCGCGGCGAAGATGTCTGCGCCCTCGACGGTGACCGTACCGGCGAAGGGCCAGGCGACCGTGAACGTACGGATCACGCCGCCGAACTCACCGGCGACCGCGATCTACGGCGGGTGGGTCACGTTCACCGCAGCCGGCGCGACGACGCTCCACGTGCCGTTCGCCGGCATGGTCGGCGACTACCAGTCGGTGAAGGTCCTGACAGGTGACGGGCTCCCGACCCTCGCGCAGCTCGACGCGAAGGGAAACCTCGTCCCCACGAGCGGGCACCCGGTGTACACGATGAAGAAATTCGACTACCCGTTCGTCCTGCTGCACCTGGACTACCCGGTGTCGGACCTGCGGCTCGACATCTTCCGCGTCGGCTGGCGGGGTTTCCTCACCCCGATCGCCCCGAACTACCGGAGCTGGGTCAAGACCGGTCCGGCCGGCAAGGACCCGAGCTACCAGTAC
>JADGPB010000175.1 GCA_017882655.1 Propionibacteriales bacterium | reverse complement strand
AGCGTCTGCGTCCGCATCGGCCATCGCGCGGAGATAGTCGCGCTCACCCGGGGTCGCCCGCTCGTACCGGCTCCCGAAGAAACCAACCGCAAGCTCCGCCTCGGCCTGGGGCGCGCCGACCACGACGTCCTCGCGGCTGATCGGGGTGCGCGGAGCGGTGTCCCAGACGGCCTTTCCGTACGCCTGGACGAAGTACGGGTAGCCGCCCGTCACCTCGTACATCTCCTCGAGCGCCCCCGGATCCCAGGCGACGCCCTCGTCAGTGGCGGGGGCGACGAGCGCCAGGTCGGCCGCCTCCCGCGGCAACCGGTCGACGAGCTGGTAGCGGAACAGCCGTTCGGAGTACGACTTCGAGGCCGACAGCACCGCCGGGAGGTGCGGCAGTCCGGCCCCGACCACGACCAGCGGCAACCCCTGCTGGCCGAGCTCGTGGACCGCCGCGCACAGACCTGACACGTCCGCCGGCCCGAGGTCCTGCATCTCGTCGACGCACAGCGCGACGCCGCGTCCCACGTCCGCGGCCAGGCCTGCGATATCTACGAGGAGCTCCACGAGGTCGATCTCGATGTCGCCGGAGTCCGCCCGGCCCGTGACGATGGGCGCGATGATGCCCGGCTGCCAGCGGTCGGTCGGCTTGGTCCCTCTCGCAGCATCGCGCTCGACGAACGCCCTCAGCGCTCCGAGCACAGGCCCCGGCTCGGGATGTGCCAGCTCGCGTACGGCCATGTGCAGGGCGGCTCCGATGGGACGCCGCACGCTCTGGTCGGGCCGAGCCTCGAACTTCCCGGTACCCCAACCGGCCCGTACAGCCGCCGACCTCATCGCATTCAGCAGCACTGTCTTGCCGACACCGCGCAGCCCGGTGAGCACCAGCGAGCGCTCGGGACGTCCGCGAGCGATGCGCTCGAGCACGACGTCGAACTGGTGCAGCTGGTCGTCGCGACCGGCCAGCTCAGGCGGCCGCTGTCCCGCCCCGGGGGCGTACGGGTTCTGGATCGGATCCATGTCTGGACACTATCCGGCTGTCTAGCAAGGATCGAAGATTTGGCGTCGGTGCGCCGCGGTAGGTGAGCACCGGATGAGGAACCGGTGGGGGTCCTAGTCGGTCGGGATGTTCTCCAGGTCGGCGAGCCAGATGCGGGCGTTGCCGTCCGAGGGGGCGCGCCAGTCGCCGCGCGGGGAGAGGGACCCGCCCGCGACGACCTTGGGCCCGTTCGGCAGCGCCGACCGCTTGAACTGCGAGAACCCGAAGAAGCGCTTCAGGAACACCTCGAGCCAGCGCCTGATCTCGGCCAGCTCGTACGCGACCCTCTCGTCGTCCCGGATGCCTGCAGGCCACGCGCCGAACTGCGCGTCGTGCCATGCGTTCCAGGCGAGGTACGCGATCTTGCGCGGCCGGTACCCGTACCGAAGCGTGTAGTACAGCGAGAAGTCCTGGAGGTTGTACGGGCCGACTGTCGCCTGGGTGGACTGCGGAGAACCGTCCTCGCCGGTCGGTACGAGCTCGGGCGTGATCTCGGTGTCGAGGATGCTGCGCAGCGTCGCGTTGACGTCGTCGGCGAACATGGATTCGCTGATCGCCCAGCGGATGAGGTGCTGGATCAGCGTCTTGGGCACGCCCGAGTTCACCGTGTAGTGGCTCATCTGGTCGCCCACCCCGTACGTGCACCAGCCGAGCGCCAGCTCGGACAGGTCGCCGGTACCGAGCACGATGCCCCCGCGCTGGTTGGCGGCGCGGAACAGGATGTCGGTACGCAGCCCCGCCTGCACGTTCTCGAACGTCACGTCGTAGACCGGATGCCCATCGGCGAACGGGTGACCCAGGTCCTGGAGCATCCGTGTCGCCAGCGGCACGATCGAGATCTCCTCGAACGTGACCCCGAGCGAGGTCGCGAGCGCGGTCGCGTTGGACTTCGTGTGCTCGCTCGTGGCGAAGCCCGGCAGCGTGAACGCCAGGATGTCCGAGCGCGGCCGGCCGAGCCGGTCCATCGCGCGGGCGGCCACGATCAGGGCGTGGGTCGAGTCCAGGCCGCCGGACACACCGATGATGACCTTCGGGTGGCCGATCGCCCGCAGCCGCTGCTCGAGGCCGAACACCTGGATCGAGTACGCCTCGTAGCAGTCGAGCGCGAGCCGGTCGGGGTCGTTGGGTACGAACGGGTACCGGTCGACGGGCCGCTTGAGACCGAGGTCGCCCTGCGGCGGATCCAGCGTGAATGGGATCGTCTCGTAGTCGTCCGACCCTTCCGCGATCCGGTTGTCGTCGAACGAGCCCTGCCGCAGTCGGTCCTGCCGGATCCGGTCGAGGTCGATGTCGGCGATCGAGTACCGCGCGCCCTCGGGGAATCGCTCCGTCTCGACGAGCAGGTCGCCGCACTCGTACACCATCGTCTGCCCGTCCCACGACAGGTCGGTCGAGGACTCGCCCTCGCCGGCGGCCGCGAACACGTACCCAGCCAGGCACCGTGCGGACGCGCTCTGGCACAACAGCGAGCGCTCGGACGCCTTCGTCACGGTGATCGGCGAGCCGGACAGGTTGACCAGCACGGTCGCGCCAGCGAGCGCCGCCTGCGCCGACGGCGGCACCGGCACCCACATGTCCTCGCAGATCTCGACGTGCAGCGTGAGGCCCGCGACGTCGGCCGCCTCGAACAGCAGGCGGGACCCGAACGGTACTTTGGTCTCGCCGATCTCGATCTCGCTGTACGGGCCGACCTCGGCGCCGAGAGCGAAATGACGCTTCTCGTAGAACTCGCGGTAGTTTGGCAGGTACGACTTCGGCACCACGCCGAGGATGCTGCCGCGGTGGATGACGACGGCGCAGTTATACAGACGGTTACCCGTCGCCAGCGGAGCTCCCACGACGACGACCGGCAGCAGATCCTCTGTTGCCGCACGTACCGTCTCGATCGCCTCCCGCGCCGCATCGAGCAGCGGGTCGGCGAGCAGCAGGTCGTCGATCGCGTACCCGGTCAGGCACAGCTCGGGGAACACGGCGATGGCGACGCCCTGATCGCCGCACTCTCGAGCCGCCGCAATGACCGTGGCGGCATTGGTCTCGGGGTCTGCCAGCGCGACCGGTACGGCGCACGCGGCGACGCGCGCGAAGCCTTGGTCGTACAGGGAGTAGAAGGAGCCGCTCAACCGGCTCCGCAGCGCAACGTTCACATGCTGAGTCTTGCGTATCAGAAGGCAGCACGCTATGATTGAAATATCAACTAACCGGAAGGTCCACCATATGTCTAGCCTCACAGATCTCAAGGGCACGTACGTCATCGATGGTGCGCACTCGCGCATCGGCTTCAGCGCCCGTCACGCCATGGTGACGAAGGTGCGCGGCGATTTCTCCCAGTTCGAGGGCACGGCTCAGCTCAACGGCGACGACCCCGCCGGCTCGAACGTCAACGTCACCATCCAGTCCGCCAGCTTCGACAGCGGTGTGCAGATGCGCGACGACCACGTCAAGAGCGGCGACTTCCTGGATGTCGAGACCTACCCGACCCTGAGCTTTGCGTCGACCGACGTGCACGTCACCGGCCCCGATTCGTTCGACGTCACGGGCAACCTGACCATCAAGGACCAGACCCACCCGATCACGATCCCGTTCTCCTACGTCGGTACGGCGAAGGACCCCTTCGGCAACGTACGTTCAGGCTTCGAGGGCGAGACCACGATCAACCGCAAGGACTACGGCATCGTCTGGAACGCGGCCCTCGAGACCGGCGGCGTGCTGGTCAGCGAGAAGGTCACCCTCGACATCGAGATCTCGGCCATTCTGCAGCCGTGACCCCAAAGGCTCGGCCGCTGTGAGGCCGGCCGGACGATCCCCCGCTCCCTTCCGAGGGTCGGGGGGTTTGTCGTTTCTGGGTCAGCTCACCCTCTCGCGCTTGCGTCCTCGGGCCCAGAGGAACACTGCGACCCCGGCGATGAGGACGAGCAGCGCGCAGACGAGCGCGACGATGGCGAGGCCGTACGCCTTCGGTTCGACCAGCACCCTTGCGTACGCGATCCATACGAAGCCCCAGGACATGGCGATCGCGATGTACAGGCGCCCTGGCAGGTAGCGCAGCAGCGCCATCCCGAAGCCGAGCAGAGCGGTCGTGGCGAGGATTCCCCACGTCTCGGCGGAAATCCAGACGGCCCTGACGTGATGAGCCGACAGGGACGCCGCGAGCGCGTCAGCGCTGATGACGGACATCCACCCGAGCGTCACGGCGAGGCCGAGCTGGGTGAACTGGCGTCCGAGGAAGCGCCGGCTCGGCACCTTGCCTGCGATGCGCAGGGTCCAGGTCAGCGCGGCCACGACGACCAGAGAAGCCAACGCGCCGAGGACGAGCCCCCCGCCCCGTACGACGAAGAACCAGATCCCGAGCAGACCCATGGCGATGGCTGAGGGGTAGGCGATGGCACGACCTCGCGGGTCGCCGGCGTTGGTAGGCAGCCACGCCCACGCCGCGTAGATCCCCAGTCCCACCATCACCACCCACCACAGGCGGTGCGCCTGCAGTGCGGGGGCGAGCAGTGAGGCGGTGGGTGAGAACAACGTCGGGAGGGAGTGCGCGGTGTCGTCGATCACACCGAAACAGACCAGCGCACCGACGAGGCAGAAGACATACGAGACGGTGACGATGACCCTTCGTACGCCGTCGGTTGCCAATGCCTGCTTGAGGGTGACAGGGCCGATCTGTACGGCGGGGGAAGCGGTGTCGTCGGACATCGTCGACCCTTCTCCCAGTTGTCTCGCGCAAATCCTAGGGGGAAGCAATGACCTAGCTCACTGGAACGTTCAACTCTCGACTGGGCCTTGTGGCGAAGCCAGGCCTGCGTGAGGATTGGATCACCGGGGGCCGGATGGTGGCTCCCGGCTCTCCAGACTCCCTTGGAGGAGGTGGACGCCCCCATGAGTACGACATTCATCGCATACGCCGGAAAGCCATGGCCAGTCGAGCAGGATTCCGACGTCCTCCGCCAGGTCGGCCGGTTCTGCACGCTGGACGAGGCCCAGCGCGCGTTCCGCCCCGTCGCCTTCACACACCTGCCAACACTCCACGGGCGCCTGAGATGGCGCGGCATGAGCCCTCAGTACGGGCTCATCGTCCAGATCGAGAGGTCCGTCGCGGCCTGATACCTCGGGTCCGTTGTGTCTGAAGCACCGGGCTCCCCGCCAACGACCTCGGGGGAGTCCGGTGATCTGCATTCAGTGGTAGCTAGCGGCACGCCGACCGCTCTACGCGAGGGCGTGCTCGCATCTGCCAGTGAATGCAGACGAGTGCGCTCGCCCGGCCACGTACGCTGAAGCGCATGGTCCTGCGGCACGTACAGCGAGCGTTCGGCGAGGCCGTACGGTCGAAGGTGGCCGGCCCCGATGCAGCTGAGCGGGCCACGCAGATCTGGGGCAAGCCGGGGCCGCGCTGGTTCGGGCCGAGCGATCCCGTGTGGCGCGTGCACGAGGATGCGTCGATGTTTCCCGGGGGAATCGCCGCGCTGCTGATGCAGACGCTCCACCCGCTCGCGATGGCCGGCGTCGCGGGCCACTCGGGCTACCGCAGCGACCCGTGGGGTCGGCTGAAGCGCACGAGCGACTACATCGCGATCACCACGTACGCGACGATCCCGGACGCCGAGGCGCTCATCGCGAGGGTGCGCGCGCGGCACGATCAGGTGCGGGGCGAGGACTACCGCGGCCGCCCCTACCGCGCGTCCGACCCGAACCTGCTCGCGTGGGTGCACGCAGCGGAGATCCAGGCGTTCCTGTGGGCGCATCAGGCGTACGGGGCGAGGCCGCTCTCGGCTGCGACCGCCGACCTGTACGTGGAGCAGGCGGGACTTCCCGCGGCGAAGCTCGGCGTGCTGGACCCGCCCTGCTCGGT
>JADGPB010000174.1 GCA_017882655.1 Propionibacteriales bacterium | reverse complement strand
GACACGTACCTGCCGAGCGCCGGTTGGCGTCACCTGCTCGACGGCGAGGTGGCCGGTCCGGGCTGGACGAGCCGGAGGTACGGGTTCGACTCGCTCGGGCTGTACGTACGGCCGGGGACGGTGCTCCCGGTGGGTGCCGTCGACGACACCCCGGAGTACGCGTGGGCCGAGGGCGTCACGCTGCGCGCGTTCGGCCTTCCCGACGGCTTCTCGTGCACCGTCCACGTCCCAGGTGGCACAGGGGCGGACGCCACTTTCCGGGTACGGCGGGACGGGGACGTCGTCACGGCATCGACCACCGACGCTCCCGGCGCCTGGACCTTGGACGTCGCCGGTGGCCCCAGCGCCACCGCGACAGGAGCGACCGAGGTCAGCCTGGCTGTCGGTGGGGACTGACCGCCGGTCCTGGATGCACGGCTCCTCGATCGCGGGTGGCACGATGCGCACCGCACCTCGTCCCCCGAAAGTGTCGCCATTCGGGCCCGGAACCGACGGTCTGAGCCCGCCCTCCGAAGTTGTCGTCATTCGGCCGGATTTGGGCCCGATAGCGACAGCTTCGGAGGACTGAGCCGGATGACGTACGAACCTGCCGTATGACGGGGCTCTCATCGTTCACCTGATGTGAGTTCCTGGCTCGTACCCTAACCGCCATGACAACGCAGTATGCAGCACGGCATGTGGCCCTCGGCGGCGACGACTCCGAACCGGAAGGCCTCGCCTCCGCGTGGGGCGACGGTCCGGCGCCGCGCCGCGCGATGATGCCCGAGGAGGCCGTGACGAGCTTCGAGCAGTACGCGCCGGAGCCCGAGCTGCTGCCGTTCAACATCGTGCAGCAGATGGATCCGGTCGCGCCCCAGCCACGGTTCGCGCCCGAGCTGGGACTGCCCGTGGTCGCTCCGTTGCCAAGCCAGACGCCCACCTGGCACATCGCTGTCGAGCCCAGCTCTCCCTTGGCTCCGGGCCCGGTCCACGCGACAACCCCTGTGACCGTCGGTCCCATGACCGACCCCGCCTCGTTCCCGACACCCGTCTCGAACTTCGCGTCCGTCTCGTACCAGTCCATGCCCAGCCCGATGCCGTACGCCTCCGCGCCGGCGCAGGGACCGTACGTCGCGCCGATGGCCTCGCCCGCACCGTACGACGCGATACCCCAGCCGTACGCGGTCAGCACCCCGGTCTCGGACGAGGTGGAGGCCGTCGCTGTCGAGGTCGTGGCAGCGGCCGGCATCGTCCGGAAGGTCTTCGGCCTTGTCATCGTGGGGATAGCGCTCGTGGCCTTCACGACCATGGGCACCTTGGTCGGCGGCAAGGCGTGGTGGACCGTGGGGTTCGCCTGGGTGGTGGGGCTCCTCATGCTGGTCGGAATCCTGATGCCCGGGCGCATGCGACTGCGGCGGTCAGCCCTGAAATAGAGTGAGGGCGTGACCGACCTCACCGTTCTCGTCGTCGGCTCGGGAGGCCGTGAGCACGCCTTGGCGCTTGCCATCGCAGCCGATCCGGGCGTCGCCGCTGTCCATGTCGCTCCCGGCAACCCCGGTACGTGGCACTCGTGGCCGCACCATGCCATCGACGCGACTTCTGGCGAGGCGGTCGCGGCACTTGCGACCGACATCGGCGCGGACCTCGTGGTCATCGGCCCTGAGGCTCCGCTCGTCGCGGGCGTCGCGGATGCCGTCCGTGCCGCGGGCATCGCCTGCTTCGGACCATCCGGCGAAGCCGCGCAGCTCGAGGGGTCCAAGCAGTTCGCGAAGGACGTGATGAACGCCGCGGGCGTACCGACGGCAGCCTCGTTCTTCTGCCGTACGCCCGACGAGGTGGCCGCAGCGCTCGACGAGCTCGGCGCTCCGTACGTGGTGAAGCAGGACGGTCTCGCAGCCGGCAAGGGCGTCGTCGTGACGACCGACCGTGACGAGGCGCTGGCCCACGCGGCCGCCTGCGGCGATGTCGTGGTCGAGGAGTACCTCGACGGACCGGAGGTCAGCCTGTTCGTCATCACCGACGGTACGGTCGGGCTCCCGCTCCAGCCCGCGCAGGACTTCAAGCGCGTCGGGGACGGCGACTCCGGCCCCAACACGGGCGGCATGGGCGCGTACACACCGCTGCCCTGGGCACCGGACTGCCTGGTCGACGCCGTCATGGAGCGCGTGGTCATGCCGACGCTGGAAGAGATGACGCGGCGCGGTACGCCGTTCGCCGGCCTGCTCTACGTGGGGCTCGCGCTCACGTCGCGCGGCATGCGCGTCGTCGAGTACAACGCCCGCTTCGGCGACCCGGAGACACAGGCGATCCTGCCGCTGCTGGAGTCTCCGTTGGGGCAGGTGCTGAACGCGGCAGCAACAGGCACCTTGGCCGAGATCGGCCCCTTGTCGTGGCGCGACGAGTCCGCCGTCATCGTCGTCGCCGCCGCCGAGAACTACCCCGGCACCCCGCGTATGGGCGGGTCGATCGAAGGACCCCGCCTGTACGAGTCGGCCGACAACGTCCACATCGTTCATGCCGGTACGGCGCTGGACGGTGACACCTTGATCGCCGCGGGTGGACGCGTACTCGGCGTCGTCGCTACCGCGCCGACGCTCACCGATGCCCGCGACGACGCGTACGCAGCCCTCGCCGAGCTCGACTTCCCGACCGGTTTCTGGCGTACGGACATCGCCGCCAAGGCCGCCGCCGGTCTCATCCCGCCCGTCACCTCGCTGTAGGAGCTCACGTGTCGATCCCCAACATCCTCGCCAGCCGGTACGCGTCGGCCCAGATGCGCGCCATCTGGAGCCCTGAGGAGAAGATCATCGCCGAGCGGCGCCTCTGGGTCGCGGTGCTGTCGGCCCAGCGCGACCTCGGCGTCGACTTCGGCGGCGACGACCCGGATGCGGTGATCGCCGCGTACGAGGGCGTGCTGGCTTCTGTCGACCTCGACTCCATCAACGCGCGCGAGAAGGTCACGCGCCACGACGTGAAGGCTCGCATCGAGGAGTTCAACGCGCTCGCCGGGTACGAGCACGTCCACAAGGGCATGACGAGCCGCGACCTCACCGAGAACGTCGAGCAGGCACAGGTGCTCGGATCGTTGCGCCTTGTCAGGTCGCGGATGGTGACGGCGCTGGTGTATCTCGCTCGGCTCGCGGAGTCGTACAGCGCCCAGCCGATCGCCGGACGTTCCCACAACGTCGCGGCCCAGGTCACGACGCTGGGGAAGCGGTTCGCGTCGGTGGCCGACGAGCTCCTCGTCGCGTACGAGCGGATCGACTCCCTGATCTCCCGCTACCCGATGCGCGGCATCAAGGGCCCGGTCGGTACGAGCCAGGACATGCTCGACCTGCTCGGCGGCGACACGGCGAAGCTCGCCGAGCTGGAGACCCGGGTCGCGCGCCACCTCGGCTTCGAGCGCTCGTTCACCTCGACCGGCCAGGTCTACCCGCGTTCGCTCGACTTCGACACGGTCAGCGCGCTGGCCCAGGCAGCCGCCGCTCCGTCGAGCCTCGCGACGAGCATCCGGCTCATGGCCGGTGCCGAGCTGGTCACCGAGGGGTTCAGGCCCGGGCAGGTGGGCTCGTCGGCGATGCCGCACAAGATGAACACCCGCAGCTGCGAGCGCGTCAACGGGCTGGCGGTGGTCGTGCGTGGCTACGTGTCGATGACCGGCGAGCTCATGGGCGACCAGTGGAACGAGGGCGACGTGTCGTGCTCGGTCGTGCGCCGGGTGGCGCTGCCCGACGCGTGCTACGCGATCGACGGGCTGTACGAGACGTTCCTGGTCGTACTGAGTGACTTCGGCGCCTTCCCGGCCGTGATCGAGGCCGAGCTGGCGAAGTACCTTCCGTTCCTCACGACGACCAAGGTGCTGATGGCGGCGGTACGGAAGGGCGTCGGCCGCGAGCAGGCCCACGAGGCCATCAAGGAGCACGCGGTTGCCGTGGCGCTCGAGATGCGCGAGACGGCTCGCGCGGACAACGACCTCGTGGCCCGGCTGGCGGGGGATCCTCGGCTCGGTCTCACGCGCGAGGAGCTCGACGGGCTCGTGTCCGAGCCGCTGGCGCTGACGGGCGCGGCGCAGGACCAGGTCCGTACGATCTCGGCGCGAGTCGCGAAGCTCGCCGCCCTGTACCCGGAGGCCGCCACGTACGTGCCGGGGGACACTCTCTAGTCGGACACGGTCCACTAGCGAGGGGTCGGTTCCGGCGACGCCTGCATGCGCACAATATGATCGGCCGGCTGGACCAAACCCGGGAGGTCACATGTCCGATCGCAGGATCTTGAGCGTCGGTGAGGCGCTGATCGACGTCGTGACCCGTCCGGGAGGGGAGCCTTCCGAGCACGTCGGGGGCAGCCTGCTGAACGTCGCGAACGGCATCGCACAGCTCGGGCACCGCAGCAGCATCTGCTCGTGGTGGGGCCGCGACGCACATGGTGAGCTCATTGCCGCGCGCATCGCCTCGACCGGCGCGGAGGTCGAGCCCGGTACGGACTCGGCAGCGCGCACGAGTGTCGCGCAGGCAACCCTGGACGCCGAGGGCCGCGCCACGTACACGTTCAACCTCGCCTGGGACCTGCCGGAGGTACGTGACCTGGCGGGCGTCTCCCACGTACACACCGGCAGCATCGGGGCGACGCTCGAGCCCGGCGGCGCCAAGGTCGTCGACCTGGTGACGAGGCTCCGCGAGACGGCCACGATCTCGTACGACCCCAACGTCCGCCCCGCCATCATGCACAGCCCGGCAGAGGTGATCGACCGGGTCGAGTCGCTGGTCGCACTGTCTGACGTCGTGAAGGCGTCCGACGAGGACATCGACTGGCTCTACCCGGGCGTCCCGGTCGAAACGGCCCTCCGCCGCTGGGTCGACCTGGGACCGGCGCTCGCGGTGTGTACGAGGGGGCCGCTGGGCGCCTATGCCGTGCTGCGTACCTCGCGCGACCACCTCGTCGTACCCCAGAACACGGTCACCCTCGCGGACACGGTCGGCGCGGGTGACTCGTTCATGGCGGGCCTGATCTCAGGCCTCAGCGATGCCGGCCTGCTTGGGGGGCCTGTACAGCGCGAGCGTCTCGCCGCGGCGTCGTGGCCCCAGCTCGCGACCGTTCTTCACCGCGCCGTGGTCACCAGCTCGATCACCGTCAGCCACGCGGGCGCGTACGCCCCGTCGCTGGACGAGATCCGCGCGGTGATCGCCGCAGACCCGTACCTGGCCTGAGCCGTGCGGCACCGTCGGCTATGAAGGACACGTGAATCTGTTAGCCGAGCTCTGGCGCCGGGCGCTGGCGACCGAACCGCTCCCGACTCCTGGGGGATCGGTGCTGCTGGCCGTCGCCGCGTTGGCCGCGGTCGTCTTTGCGTGGCCCGTCGTGCGGACCCTCGTGACGATCTGCCACGAGGCGGGGCACGCGCTGGTCGCGGTGCTCGTGGGGCGGCGGCTCAGCGGCGTACGGGTCCACTCCGACACGTCCGGACTCACGGTCAGCCGAGGCCGCCCGAAAGGGCCGGGCATGGTGGCGACGCTGTTCGCGGGATACACCGCTCCGGCTGTGGTCGGCATCGGTATCGCGTGGCTCGCCGGCACGGGGCACGCTTCGGGAGTGCTCTGGCTGCTGGTGCTGCTGGCGGCGGTGCTGCTGGTGTGGATCCGCAACCTGTACGGAGCGCTGGTGGTCATCGCCGCCGGCGTGGCGGTCGCGCTCGCGAGCTGGTACTCGCCGCCGGGCGTGCTCAGCTGGATCGCCACGGGGCTCGCCTGGCTGTTCCTGATCGCCGCGCCACGTCCCGTACTCGAGCTTCTGCGCCGCCACTCGCCAGGCTCTGACGCCGCGCAGCTGGCCGCGCTCACGCACGTCCACCGGTACGTGTGGTGCCTGCTGTGGCTCGTACTGACGATCGGCGC
>JADGPB010000173.1 GCA_017882655.1 Propionibacteriales bacterium | reverse complement strand
CACGCAGTCGAGCGAGACCGCCTCGTCCTTCGAGCGGTTGACGACGAACAGCGTGGTGGCGCCGCTCTCGGCGTCGTGGGTCGCCACGGCGTCGATGACCGGCACCTGGGTGGTCGTGCCCTCGGACGCGGTAAACCCGATCGTCGGCGAGTCGAGAGCGACCCGCAGCACCTCGCCCACGGCGTAGCGCGAGGTCAGGGCGAACGGGTGGAAGATCGTCTGCTTCCACGCGGCCCCACCCGGCTCGGCCATGATCGGGGCGATGACGTTGACCAGCTGAGCCTGATTCGCAGAGAACACCCGGTCGGTGCGGCGCAGCAGCGAGATCAGCAGGTTGCCGACCACCACCGCGTCGGCCACTGAATAGTGGTCCTCGAGCAGCACCGGGGCGACGGGCCAGTCATCCCCCTCGGGCACCTTCGACTCGGCCCGGTTCTGGTACCAGACGTTCCACTCGTCGAAGCTGATGCCGATCACCTTGTCGCTCTTGCGGGCGGCGGCCACGGCATCGGCGGTCACGCAGATCTGCTCGATGAAGCGGTCCATGTCGACGGCGCTGAGCAGGAACCGCTGCAGGTCGGACTCGTCCTTGGGGTGGTAGTAGACGTGCGCCGAAATCATGTCGACCTGGTCCCAGGCCTCGCTGAGCACAGTGTGCTCCCACTGGCCGAAGGTGGGCATCATCCGGCTCGACGAGCCACAGGCCACCAGCTGCAGGTCGGGGTTGATCATGCGCATCGCGCGACCGGTCTCGGCCGCGATGCGGCCGTACTCCTCGGCTGTCTTGTGCCCGATCTGCCAGGGGCCGTCCATCTCATTGCCGAGGCACCACAGCTGCACCCCGTGGGGATCCTCGGCGCCGTTGGCCCTGCGCTCGTCGGACCGCTCGGTGCCTCCGGCGATATTGCAGTACTCGAGCAGCTCGATGGCGGCGTCCACCCCTCGGGTGCCGAGGTTGACGGCCATCATCGGTTCGACGTCGGCGAGCTTGCACCAGAGCATGAACTCGTCGACGCCGACCGTGTTCGGTTCGGTGGAATGCCACGCGAGGTCGAGGCGGGCCGGACGCAGGTCGGTCGGCCCGGCGCCGTCTTCCCACTTGTAGCCGGACACGAAGTTGCCGCCCGGGTACCGCACGTGACTCACGCCCAGTTCCTTGACCAGGTCGAGCACGTCGCGACGCCAGCCACCTTCGATGGCGGTGGGGTGATCGGGCTCGTGGATGCCGGTGTACACGCAGCGCCCGAGGTGTTCCACGAAGCTGCCGAAGGTGCGCCGCCGGACGGGCCCCACCGTGAAGGCGGGGTCGACGACGATGCGGGCGGTGGTCATGATCTGCTCCTCTCCGGACGCTCCAGCGCGTCCGGTCACGGGGATGGACAGGGGGAGGCCCATCCACAGCGCGATTGGTTCGGATCCCTCTGTGTGAACGGTAACAAAGTTGCTCGGTGAGGTGAAGTGACCGTTCACGAGTACTGCCCGGAAACTCTTGACGTGACCGTCACAGTCTGTTGTGCTGAGGACGACGACGCGGACGTCGTCACAGCGCAACTCCTTGACAAGCGTTGTCCCAACCCCGCGGTTCGTCCGGGGTACCCCGAACGTCCTGGTGCTGTCAGTGCGACCACCACATACGAAGCCCCCCGGCCCTGCCGCACATCATCGCCGCTGTCCCTCGGCCCGTCACGGACTGGCCACTAGCCGACGGCGCAGAAATTCGGGGAGGTTCGTTTCATGAGTAGTCCGACACCACACCGGGCGTCACCGCGGTTCGGACGCCGAGCCCTGTTGAGCGGGGCGCTCGGCGCGGCCGCCACCACCACGCTCAGCGCCTGCGGCTCTCCCCTGTCCGCGGGCCTGGTCGGGGGCCAGCTAGCACCCGGCACCGTCCAGTACTGGAACCTGTTCGGTGGCGGTGACGGCGTGCGCATGATCACCATGGAGGACGTCTACCGCAAGAACCACGGTGGACCGAGCTCCCTCGAGGCCGCCACGTTCACGTGGGGCAACCCCTACTACACGAAGCTGTCGCTGGCCACGCTGGCCAACTCTCCCCCGGACGTCGCGGTTGCCCACCTCACCCGGGCCACGAACCTCGCCCGGGGCGGCCTGCTCAGCGAGATCACCGACGCCGATCTCGCGCTCGTGGGCCTGTCGCAGTCGGACTTCAGCGCCAAGCCGTTCGAGAAGGCCAAGACCGACGGCAAGCTGTACGCGCTGCCGCTCGACACCCACCCGTTCGTGCTCTACTACAACACCGACGTCTGCCAGAAGGCCGGCCTGCTCGACAGCGACGGCCTGCTCAAGCCGATCCAGGGCGCCGCCGAGTTCGAGGCGGCCCTTACTGCCGCCAAGAAGGTCACTGGCGCGTACGGCCTGTCGGTGTCGACCATCGCCGACCAGGCCACGTGCTGGCGCTGGTTCACCACCCTCTACCACCAGCAGAACGGCGCCACCGAGTTCTTCGGTAACGGCCGGGAACTGACCTACAACCAGGACATCGCGATCAAGACGCTGGAGTACATGCAGTCGTTGACGATCAAGAAGGAGCTCGTCCCCACCACCAACGACTACGCCGGGGCCGGGACGATGCTGTTCACGGGCAAGGTCGGGTTCTACCTCGAAGGCGAGTGGGAGATCACCACGGCACAGTCGGTGAAGGACTTCAAGTTCGGCATGACCACGATCCCTCAGATCTTCGACCAGCCGGCAACGCAGGGCGATTCGCACTCGTTCGTGCTCCCGAAGGTGAAACACACCCCCGAGCAGCGGAAGTTGGCGATGGGCTTCGTCAAGTCGATGCTCGACCAGTCGCTCACCTGGGCCAAGGGCGGCCACATCCCGTCCTACAAGCCGGTGCTCGACAGCCAGCAGTACCGCGACCTCACACCGCAGAAGTACTACGCCGGCGTCGTCGACTACGTCACCTACGACTCGCCGGCCTGGTACTCGGGCTCGGGATCGACCTTCGAGAACATCATCGGCGCCCAGATCGGCCTGGTCGAGCAAGGTATCGCCACCCCCAAGCAGGGCTTGGACGCCGCGGTCGCCCAGTTCAAGACGTACGTGAACACCGCTGACCCCCTGGCCTGACCCTGACCGAAAGGAGCGATCATGAGCGCTGCACCCGCCGCCCCGGCTCCGGCGGCCGCCATCGATCCATCAACTAAGACCACCCCTGCGCGCGGAGCGCGCAGGATGACCCGCACGGCCTGGGGCTTCCTGGGCCCGTTCGCGGTGTTCTACGTGCTGTTCCTCATCTGGCCCGTCATCTACATGTTCATCAGCAGCCTCTTCAACACCACATTGGTGCACCGGGGCCTCGGCAGCTTCGCCGGACTGGCGAACTACCGCGAGATGCTCGGCAAGAACGAGTTCTGGGTGTCGATGTGGAACACCATCTACTTCACCCTGCTCACCGTGCCGCCGCTGGTGTTCATCGCCTTCGTCCTCGCCGTGCTCGCCAACCGGGTGCAGCGCGGGCAGTGGTTCTTCCGACTGGCGTTCTTCCTGCCGTTCATCCTGCCCTCGGCGGCGATCGCGCTGATCTGGAACTACATCTTCACCCCCGCCACCGGTCTGTGGCCGACGATCCAGGGCTGGTTCGGCGACACCAACCCCCAGTCGGTGCTGGGCACCCCGGACCTGGCCATGGTCGGCATCGCGCTCACCACCGTGTGGTGGACCATCGGCTTCAACTTCGTGCTCTTCCTCGCCGGGTTGCAGGAAATTCCGCGGGAGATCTACGAAGCGGCCGCCGTGGACGGCGCGTCAGCCTGGCAGCAGATCAAGTCGATCACGGTGCCGCTGCTGGGCCCGACAACGGGGTTGGTGGTGCTGCTGCAGATCATCGCCAGCCTGAAGATCTTCGATCAGGTCTACCTGATGACAGGCGGTGGCCCGGGCATCAGCACCGAGGTGGTGCTGCAGTTGGTCACCAACACCGCGTTCACCGACTACCGGGTTGGCGCAGCGTCGGCGGCATCGGTGCTGTTGTTCATCGTCATTCTGCTGGTGACGCTCGTGCGCGAGATCATCGAGCGGGCGTCGGCCAAGAGCAAGAGGGAGAACTGACATGAGCGCCACGACCAACAGCTCCAGTGGACGCGGCGGAGTCGGCATCTCAGCAACGGCACCCCCGCCCCGCCGGGTGACGACGACCATCCGCTCCTCGAACCGGATCTTCGACGGCGTCAGCTGGGTCGTCCTGGTTGTCGCGGCGATCGCATGGCTGCTCCCCAGCCTGTGGGCCCTGAAGACCTCGTTCACCAGCAACGGCACCTCTGCCGTGGGAGCCCAGGCCATCCTCAATGACTGGGCGCTCACGTTCGACTCCTACCTGACGCTGATCAAGGGCGGAGACCTGTGGAACTGGTACCTCGCCTCGGCCGTCACGGGCGTGCTCACGGTGGTCATATCGATGTTCGTGTGCTCGCTGGCCGCCTTCGCGCTGTCCCGGATGAACTTCAGGGGCAAGAAGTGGGCGATGGGTGCGATCCTCGTCGGCATCATGATCCCGAGCCAGGTGCTGATCGTCCCGCTGTTCGCCGAGCTCAACCAGATGGGCATGCTCGGCACCTACTGGGCGGTCATCCTGCCTCAGGTGCCACAGGTGATCGCGGTCTTCGTGTTCAAGCGCTTCTTCGACGGGCTTCCCCGCGATTACGAGGAGGCCGCTCTCATCGACGGTGCCAGCTGGTGGCGGATCTACACGTCGGTGATCGTGCCGATGGCGCGTCCGGTCATCGCGGCCATGTCGATCGTCACGTTCGTGTGGGTCTGGAACAACCTGCTGCTGCCCCTGTTCGTGTTGTCGAACCCGAAGCTGATGACCATCCCGGTCGGCCTCGCCACCGTGCAGGGCTCGTTCGGCCAGCGGGTCAGCGACATCCAGGCGTCCTCGATCCTGGGTGCCCTGCCCCTCGTGGTGCTGTTCCTCATCTTCCAGCGCCAGGTCATCGAAGGCGTCGCCGGAAGCGGCATCAAGGGCTGAATCCTGCTCCCACGAACGGACAGGGTGCGCTCGCTCCGAGGAGCGTGCGTACCCTTTCCGTTCCGGCGTCCGGCGGGCCGTGACGGCGACGGGGTCAGTCGACCGGCTGGCGGATCGACGCGCTCAGGGCGTGCACCTCGTCGAGGGTGGGGCGTAGGCCCCCGTGTGGCTGACCGTGATCGCCGAGGTGAGCACCGCTCGGTGCAGGGCGGGCTGCACGCGGTGCCAGCCGGCCGCGGCCAGCTGCTGCGACGCCGCGGCCGACCCGAGCAGGCCGCCTGCGAGCAGGCCCGAGATGAGGCCCGCCATGAACGAATCGCCCGCGCCGACCGTGTCACCCATGCTGACGGCCACCGGCGGCACCGCGAGCAGGTCGAAGTCGTCGGCGAGCGCCGCGTAGGCGCCCTCGGCACCCCGCGTCATCACCACGCCGCGGTCGATGCGGTCCTGGCGGCGCCAGTTGTAGATCGTCTGGTCGCCGACGTCGAGATCGTGCGCGACGCTCGCCACCCTTCTACCCTCGGCAAGAAGGTCGAGGACCTTCCGCCGGAACTCGGCCGGGTAGCCCGGTCGTCCCATCTGAACCTCCTGATGTCAGACACCAGAATCCACAAACTCAGACGCCGTCGAACCCAGGACACGCCATAGTCTCCACCACACCCAGAGCGGTTCAGTGGAACCTCGAAGACCAGTGGCACCGAAGGCTGGCCAATGCGAGTACTCGGCCGCGAAAGCCCAAACCCGTTGCTGACGTGCACCAGAAATGGCCGACCTGTCAGACCAGGCAGGCGAGGATGAGAACGCGATGCCCGTCCGTACGATCGAGTCCGACTGCTCGGTGTCCGCGGCCGGACTATGGCGCTCATCAGGGCAATGAGGCTGGG
>JADGPB010000006.1 GCA_017882655.1 Propionibacteriales bacterium | reverse complement strand
GAGTCGCCGTCCTCGCCCAACGGGGTGTGCAACGAGATCGGCTCACGGCCGTACTTCTGGACCTCGACGACCTTCTCAGGGGTCATGTCGAGCTCTTTGGCCAGCTCCTCCGGCGTCGGCTCGCGACCGAGGTCCTGAAGCATCTGACGCTGCACCCTGGCCAGCTTGTTGATGACCTCGACCATGTGGACCGGGATACGGATGGTACGGGCCTGGTCTGCCATGGCGCGGGTGATGGCCTGCTTGATCCACCACGTCGCGTACGTGGAGAACTTGTAGCCCTTGGTGTAGTCGAACTTCTCGACCGCACGGATGAGGCCCAGGTTGCCCTCCTGGATGAGGTCCAGGAAGAGCATGCCGCGGCCCGTGTAGCGCTTCGCGAGCGAGACGACGAGTCGGAGGTTGGCCTCCAGAAGGTGGTTCTTCGCCCGACGGCCGTCGGTGGCGATCCACTCGTAGTCCTCGACGTCCGCCGTCTTGACCGGGCTGGTGTCGTTGAGCCGCTCGTCGGCGAACAGTCCGGCTTCGATCCGCTTGGCGAGCTCGACCTCCTGCTCGGCGTTCAGCAGCGCGACCTTGCCGATCTGCTTCAGGTAGTCCTTGACCGGGTCGGCAGTGGCGCCGGCAGCCATGACCTGCTGCTCGGGCTCGTCGGCATCGTCCGCGTCGGAGAGGCTGAAGCCCTCGTCCTCGGTGACCTCCTTCTCGACCACGGCCTCCTTCTCCGGCTCGAAAGTCGTGTCGTCGACGTCCTCGAGACCACGCTTCTTGCCGCCGACGGTGAGCACGACATCGTTGCCGTCACGTACGAACGCGACTGCCTTCTCCGTGCTTCCGGAGAGGGCTTCCACGATGGAGGGAGTCTCCTCGTCGTCCTCGACTTCGGCGACCTCCTCGAGATCAACCACGATGTCCTCGATCTCTGCGACGTCGACGTCCTCGAGCTCCTCGTCAACCTCGACGTCGTCCTCGGAGACCTCGTCGGCAGACGCCACCTCAGGCTCCAGAGCAGCCTTCTTGCGACGCGACGTCGCGGGAACTGCTTCACCAGCCACCTTGGCCCGGCTGCGACGCGCCGCAGGGGCCTTGACTGGTGTCGTCTCGAGCTCGTCGTCCTGAACCACTTCGACGATGGTGACTCCCCGAGAATTCCGCTTGGGGGCAGACGCTGCGTCCGAGTCGTCGGAACGGGCTGCTGCGGATCGAACCACTGTGTGCCTCTCATGGGAGGGGTTTTCTGACAAGGACCATTACGCGTGAAACCGCTACTAGAGCGTGCAGCGACCCGCGAGTGTCAATGGCCCAGGGACCAAGTCTGCCACGCCCCTCGACCTCGTCCAAGTCCGGGCTGGCCTAGAGTGACGCGGGTGCCAGCACCGATCCCTGACCGGATACCCAGTGTGACGACGATCCATTCAGTGACGATCACCGATCCTTATGCCTGGCTGGACGATCTCGACGATCCCGCGGTGCTCGCCCACCTCGAGGCCGAGACGGTCTACGCCGACGAGGAGACGTCCCACCTGGCCTCGCTGCGGGAGCGCATCGTGGCGGAGATCTCCGCTCGTACGTTGCAGACCGACCTCAGCGTCCCCGACCACGACGTCGACTCCTCGGGCCGCGCGTGGTGGTATTTCGTACGGACCGTGGAAGGCCAGGACTACCCCTCCTACCGGCGCGCGCCGGCGCCGTCGCGGGACGAGGTGCCCGATATCAGCAGCCCCATCCCGGGGGAAGAAGTCCTCATCGATCTCAACGCGGAGGCCACGGGCCACGAGGTCTTCGCCGTGGGCGACGTCGACGTCTCGCCGTCCGGAGACCTCCTGCTCTGGAGCAGCGACACCGCTGGAGAGGAGCTGTACAGCGCACGCTTCCGCGACCTGACGTCGGGCGACGAGCTGCCCGACGTCCTCGAGGACGTGGCGAGCGTCTGCTGGATCGACGACCACCACGTCGCGTACACGGTCCTCGACGACTCCTGGCGTCCGTACCTCCTGCGCCGGCACACCCTCGGCACGCCCGTCGACCAGGACGTCGACATCCTCCGTGAGGACGACGAGCGGTTCTGGCTGTCGGCCGGACGGTCCGGCGACGACCGTTGGCTCGTCATCGACAGCGCGAGCAAGGCGTCGAGCGAAGTGCACCTTCTCGACGTGAGCACCCCGACCGGCACTCCCCTGCTCGTCGCCCCTCGTGTTGAGGGTCTCGAGTACAGCGTCGAGCCGGCGGGCGACCGCCTATACGTGGTTCACAACGCGGGGCACCAGGACTTCGAGCTCGCCGTGACGCCCGCGCTCCCCGAGCAGTGGCACGAGTGGACCACGGTGATCACGGGTAACGACGGCGTCAGGCTGCTGGACGTCACCGCGTACGCCGACCACCTGGTCGTCCACCTCCGCAGCGACGGTCTCCCCCGCGTCATGGTCATCCCCCGGTCCGAGGACGGGTCGGCGGGTACGGGGTGGTTGCTGGACGCCACGGCCGACCTCGAGTCGGTGGGGGCCGCGGACCAGCAGTACAGCGCGGACCGCCTGCGCCTCCACCGGGAGTCCTTCGTCGATCCGGCCACGGTCGTCGAGGCCGGATGGGACGGCACCGGTGAGCGTGTCCTCAAGCGCCAGCCCGTCCTGCCAGACCCCGAAGGACGACCCTTCCGGTCCGAGGACTACCTCCAGCAGCGGTTGTGGGCGACCGGCGACGACGGCGTACGGATCCCGGTCTCCGTGGTGAGCCGCCGGGACACGACCTGGCCTGCGCCGTGCGTGCTGTACGGCTACGGGGCGTACGAGACGAGCCTCGACCCCGGCTTCTCCGTGGCGCGGCTCAGCCTGCTCGACCGCGGCGTCGTCGTCGCGTACGCCCATGTCCGCGGCGGCGGCGAGCTCGGCCGCGCCTGGTACACGCAGGGCCGGCTCGCGGCCAAGCCGACGACGTTCGCCGACTTCGTGGCGGTCGGGCGCCACCTCGTGAACGCCGGCGTCGCCGCTGAAGGGTGCCTTGCCGCCCGAGGAGCATCAGCGGGTGGCCTTACAGTCGGGGCCGCCATCAACTTGGCCCCCGACCTCTTCTGCGCCGCCCAGGTGGGCGTCGGCTTCCTCGACCCGCTCACGGCGATGCTCGCTGAGGACCTGCCGCTCACGATCACCGAGCGCGACGAGTGGGGCGATCCGGTCGCCGATCCCGAAGCCTTCGCGACGATCGCCGGCTACAGCCCGTACGGCAACATCGGCACCGGCTCGTACCCGGACATCCTCGCGACGGCCGCGCTCCACGACCAGCGGGTCTCCGCGTCCGAACCGGCGAAATGGGTGGCGGCGCTTCGCGCGAGACCGGACGCGTCGGGCCAGGTGCTGCTCCGCGTGGAGCTCGGCGGCCATCAGGGAGCGACGGGCCGCTACCAGGCGTGGCGGGACGAGGGATACGAACTGGCGTGGCTCCTCGACCGTCTCGGCGCCGCGCCAGGGTTGCCCCGAAACACCTCAGGGTAGGTTCAGGGTCCCTTTCCGGCGGTGGAGGGAAACCTTTCGGGGTACTCGAGCGTTGTGATGGTGACGACGAAAGGACTCCTCATGGCCTTGACCACTGCCCGAAGGACCCGCACCACGGATGGAATCGATGGCAAGGATGCCGTCGGTCTCTACCTCGACGGCATCGCGAAGACCGCGTTGCTGAGCGCCGAGGAGGAGGTCGAGCTGGCACGTCGCATCGAGGCCGGGCTGTACGCGCAGGCCATCCTTGACGGCGAGATCATCAACGAGGTCCGCGGCAAGAAGCCGGTTCGCGTGACGCACAAGCAGCTCGAGGAGCTGGCACGGATCGGCGACGAGGCGATGACCCGCTTCGTCACCGCGAACCTCCGGCTCGTCGTGTCAGTCGCCCGAAAGTACGGGCGCTCCGCGATGCCCCTGCTGGACCTCGTCCAGGAAGGGAACACAGGACTGATCCGCGCGGTCGAGAAGTTCGACTACACCAAGGGCTTCAAGTTCTCCACGTACGCGACGTGGTGGGTCCGCCAGTCGATCAGCCGTGGCATCGCGCAGCAGGGACGCATCGTGCGGCTACCGGTCCATGTCGCCGAGCAGATCAACCAGGTCTCTGCCATCCGCCGCAACCTCGAGCGCAAGTTCGGCCGTGACCCCGACCTGAAGGAGATCGCGGAAGAGATGGGGATCGCGGAGGAGAAGGTCCTGGAGCTCATCCAGTTCTCGCGCGAGCACGTCTCACTCGACGCTCCGGTCGAGGAGGACGGCGACACGGCGCTCGGTGACCTGATCGCCCGCGAGCCCGCTCCGGGCCCCGACGAGATGGTGCTCGACGCCGAGGAACGCGCTCGGCTCGAGCAGATGCTCTCCAAGCTCGACCCGCGGTCCGCCGATGTCGTACGTCGTCGCTACGGTCTCCTCGATGGCCGCCAGGCCAAGCTCGCCGACATCGGCGAGGTCTGGGGGATCACCGCCGAGCGCGTACGACAGATCGAGCGCCACGCGATCGCGAAGCTCCGCAGCGGCGAACTGGCCGCCTGACACCTCGCACACGCCGCCTCCCTCTCATCAGGGGGGCGGCGTTGTCATGCCCGGGGGTCGACGACGCGGATCAGCCCTTCCTGGGCGGTCGTGGCAGCAAGGCCGTCTGCTGAGAAGATCCGTCCCAGTGAGAAGCCTCGGGCGCCGGAGGCGGAAGGCGAGATCTGGTCGTACAGCACCCACTCGTCCGCGCGTACGGGCCGGTGGAACCACATCGCGTGGTCCAGCGAGGCGGCGACCATCCCCGGTCCGTACGACAAGCCGTGCGGGATGAGGCTCACGCTGAGGATCGTCAGGTCGGACAGGTACGCCAGCACCGCCTGGTGGAGAACCGGATCGTCCGGCAGACGGCCGTTGGCCCGTACCCACACGGCCAGCGACGCGCGATGGTGCGGAGGCGCGTCTTCGAGGCCGGACGCGTAGCGGACCTCGAGCTCCTCCCACTCGCCGAACGTCCGCGCCGACGGGCCGAGGCGGCCCACGAGCGCCTCCGACATGCTCGGGCACTCGTCAGGGCCTGGTACGTCCGGAACGGGATCCTGGTGGTCCAGGCCCGTTTCGGGCGCCTGCGCCGAGCAGCCCATCGTGAAGATGCGACGCCCTCCCTGACGAGCGGTCACCAGGCGCGTCGAGAAGTGCTGGCCGTCACGGGTCGGCAGCACGTCGTACAGGATCGGCGAGTCCGCGCGGCCGGCCTCGAGGAACTGGGCATGCAACGAGTGCAGGATGCGTCCCGGTGGCAGCGTCCCGTACGCAGCCACGACGGACTGCGCCAGCACCTGGCCCCCGTACGTGCGCTGCAGGCGGGTCTGTGCCGCCGGGCCCCGGAACAGGTCAGGTTCGATCTGCTCCAGGTCCAGGACAGCGACGAGGTCATCGATGGTGCGCGGCACGGTTACGGGTTCTGGTCCTGCTCGCGATCAGCGAGGAACTGCTCGAACTCCGCGGCGATCTCGTCGGCGGTGGGCACGGGTGCGGCTCTGTCGTGAGCCGTGTCGAACGCGTCCTCGAGGGCAGCGACCAGCTCCATGGTCTCTGCCGACCCGGCGATCTCGGAGTCGATGAGCTCGTTGTTCTCGAGGATCTCCTCCGGTAGGTCACCCATCGGCACACGCAGCCCCGTGTCGTTCATCAGAGACTCGAGCGCGGCCTTCACGGCCTGCGGGAACTGAACCTGGGACAGGTAGTGCGGGACGTGCGCGACGTAGCCCATCGCGACCCGGCCGGCCTCCCCAGCCCGTAGCTCGAGCATCGCCGACCACTGTCCCGGCACGTCCATCCGCTCGATGAGGGGTGGGTTGTCATGGGCGAGGTCCTGCTGAGTGGCGTGACGCGTGATCCCGGTCAGCCGCGTGTGCGGCACGGCGAGCGGGATGCCCGACGCCGTGTAGAGGCGACCCACGCCAAGCTCGTCGCAGATCGACAGGGTCGCTTCCACCATGCGCTCCCAGCGCGAGTCCGGTTCCTGGCCGTGCATCAGGAGGAACGGACGCCCGGCCTCGTCGGTGAGCTTGTCGAGGACGAGGTGCGGCATCGTGATCGCGGTCCACTGGAACGTGTCGAAGGTCATGATCGGGCGACGGCTCCGGTAATCATGCAACACGTCCACGTCGAACGTCGCGACGCGCTCGGGATGGCAGGTCCGCAGCAGATGCGCCGCCATGCCGTGCGTGACTTTGCCGGCGTCGAGGAAGCCGTCCAGCAGGTGGATGAACGGCGCATCGATGCCGCGCACCGACTCCCAAAGCTCGGGCACCACGTCGTACAGATCTTGCGGTTGGTTCACGTGCTCGAGGCTACGGCCTAGCGGCAACGGCGTCCTACGGAACGGGCAATCGGTGCCCTCAGTTTCACAATCCGTAGTGAGAGGTACGCCGGGCCGGGAGCGCCTCACGGCGCGGGGCCGCTCGTAGCGGCTGAAGTTGGAGCCCGGGGCATCCGCGGACCGGCGTACCTAAGGGTCAGTCTAGGTGCCCTGAACAGGTCAGGCCGTTCAGATTAGGCGAGTCTCCCCGAGAGCTCGAGATGGCCGGCACGCTCCAGCTCGTCGGCGAGTGTGATCATCCGGGCGCTCTCCCGCACGGCGCTCGAGCTGGTCTCGGTCAGCGCACGCCCCGCGCCGAGCACGTGAAGAACGGCTCCGGCGCGCCACAGCACGTCGGCGAACTCGCTCCGTACGATCCCCCGCAGGACGTCGTCGATCACGGCGCACAGCTCGTCAGGACCTGGCGGATCGGCGACCCCGGCGATCGCACGCGCGACCTGAGCCGTGCTCTCCCCCGCGTCAAAGGCCCTTGCAGCCCGTGAGGGGTCAGCGTGGATCCACTCGCGCACCACGTACAGCCGCCACAGCGCCCCCGCCAGCGAGTCGGACTTGGACGCCGACCACAGGTCTGCCAGCGTCTCCATACCCTCGGTGTCGGCGAGGTGAAGGACGCGTTCAGCGAGGTCCGCGTCCCCGTCGGCACGTGCGCCGCGTACGAGGACGGTGGCCGTCCGTTCCGCGATCTCGCGGGCCTCGTCCGGCGCGGGTCCGGCGGCGACCGTCTCGAAGTACAGCGCGCCCGGGGTCACGGGACGATGATGACTACGAGACGCCACGGGTCACCTCCTGCTTGATAGGCACCCGGCCAGGATAGGAGACGACGCCGAAGGCTTACCGACGACAGGCCGCCATCGCTGTCCGGACGCGCTTGGCCGACACCGGTTCAGCCGTACGGAGCTGCTGGGCGAACAGGCTGACGCGCAGCTCCTCGAGCAGCCAGCCGACGCCCGCGACGGGCACGGGCAGAGGCCCCTTGGGGAAGGAGCCCACGAGCGCCGCGTACTCGTCCTCGAGCTCGGAGATCAGGTCGGCGGACTGACGCTCTCTCGCCGGATTCATGCCGAACGCCTCCAGCCTCATGTCGGCGGCGTGGAGGTAGCGGGACAGCCGCTCGAACCACGGGTCCGGGGTGGCCAGGACGAAGCCGGGGTGGACGAGGTTGGCGACCTGCTCGCGTACGTCATCGACGACGTACGAGGCAGGCATGCCCGAGAGCCGCCGCGTGACCTCCTGGTACCGGCTGAGCACCTCCCCCACGTACGCGACGACGCCGCGCATGGTGTCCGCCTGCCGCTCCCGTACCGCCACCTGCACCTCACGGAAGCGCGCTTCGTCTCGTACCTGCCACCCCTCGACGCCCAGGGCGCCGAGCGACGCGTCGATGGCGCGCAGACGGGCGTCGGCGAAGAGGGCTGGGATCGTCGGGTACGGGCTCGCGCCGAGCTGGAGCTTCGTCGCGTTCGACATCCTCGAGACGACCCACGTGGTGGGGTCGGGCGCGGTGAGCTGGATCAGGCGCCGCAGGCCGCGTGCCTGGCTGGCCCGTGCGCGGACCTCGGTGTCGACCACCACCACGCCGACCGTCGTGCCTTCGTCCACAAGGGCCGGGTAGCCGATCACCTCGGTGGTGCCTGACATCGTCGTCAACCGCTCCTGCAGGGCGGGGAACGACCACGTCGTCGCCCCCGTGACGGTGGCCCGCCTGTTCACCCTCGTCAACGTGTGCGTGACGGTCTTCGTCAGCTGCTGCTGCAGGACCGCCAGGTCCTCGCCTCGCGCCACCTCCTTCCCGGAGTCGACGATCACCAGCATCGGCCGCAGATGCGCTGGGAGCTCCCGCTCACCCCAGTGCCCCGCCGGATCCGTACCGGTCAGCGCCCGCAACGCGACCGCGAGGGCATCAGGGAACGTGATCGTGTCCGGTGCCGTGTCACCTTCCGGGGCGGATGCTACGTCGGGTCGCTGGGACAGCCAGCCGAGGGCGGCCGCTGCGTGGTTCGGAGCCGGTACGAACGATGTGCGCAGGCTCTTGGGCAATGACCGGATCAGCTCAGTGGCGAGGTCCTCGCGGTAGCCCGGTACGTGCCACGTGAAGGCGGCCGGCGGCAGCTGGTTGAGCACCGTGATGGGGATCTCGATCGTCACCCCGTCATGGTGAGCACCAGGGTCGAACACGTACGTGATCTCGAGCTCGTGACGCCCGACCCGCCACCAGTCCGGGAACCCCGCGGCCGAGATGTCGGTGTCCTCGCTGACGACGAGGTCCTCCAGGGTGAGGTCGAGGTAGGTGTCGTCCTCCTGCCGCTTCGCACGCCACCAGGTGTCGAAGTGGCGCTGGGAGACGACCTCGGCCGGTAGGCGCTGGTCGTAGAACGCGAAGATGGTCGCGTCGTCGACCACGAGGTCGCGCCGTCTCGTGCGTTCCTCGAGCTCGGCCGCCTGGTCGCGGACAGCCGTGTTGCGCTGTACGAAGTGGTGCCGGGTGCGCCACTTCCCCTCGACGAGCGCCGACTGGATGAAGATCCGGCGGGCCTCGACGGGATCGATACGGGCGTACTGGACGGTTCGGCCCGCGATGATCGGGATGCCGTACAGGCTCACCGTCTCCAAGGCCACGACAGATCCCTGCGACTCCGACCAGTGCGGCTCGGCGTAGTTGCGGCTCAGCACGTGCTCGGCGACCGCCTCGATCCACTCCGCCTCGACCGCGGCCACCGTCCGTGCCCAGAGCCGGCTCGTCTCCACGAGCTCGTACGCGACGGCCAGGGGCGGAGCGGCCTTCGCGAGGGCGGATCCCGGCGCGATCGCCCACATGGCGCCGCGGGCACCCCGGTATTCGCGCGGGCCGAGACGAGCGCGTTTGCGCGGAGGTAGGTCGGTGCGCTCGTTGCGCGTGTCGAGCATTCCCACGTGGCTGAGCAGCCCGGACAGGATCGAGGTGTGCACGAAGTCGGGCGGTGCCGGCTCGGCGTTGCGCTCGAGGCCGAGCTCGTCGCAGATCTGGCGCAGCTGCGTGTGGAGGTCCTGCCACTCCCGTACGCGCAGGAAGTTGAGGTACTCGTCGCGGCAGAGCCGACGGAACGCGCTGTTGGAGAGCGCCTTGCGGCGATCACGCAGGTAGCTCCAGAGTCGGAGGATCGCCACGAAGTCGGAGCCGTCGGGGGGTGTCTGTTCGCCGTCGGAGGAGGCAGTCGGCGCCCAGAACCGCCGGTGCAGCAGGTCGGCCTGCTCGCGCTTCTCCTGGGGCCGCTCCTTGACGTCCGGGATCGCGAGCGCCGCCACGATCACCTGGACCTCGCGCAGGCACCCCCGCGCGGACGCCTCGACGAGCATCCGGGCCAGTCGAGGGTCGACAGGAAGTCGTGCGAGCTGGTGCCCCACCGGAGTCAAGCGTGGGCTCGTACCGCGACCTTCGAGCGCGCCCAGCTCCGTGAGCGTACGGATCCCGTCCGTGATCTGGGCGGCGTCCGGAGGCTCGACGAACGGGAAGTCGACGATGTCGCCAAGCTCGGACTCGGCCATCTGGAGGATGACGGACGCGAGGTTCGTCCGCAGGATCTCCGGCTCGGTGTACTGGGGTCGCGACTCGTAGTCGGCCTCGGTGTACAGCCGGATGCAGATGCCGGGCGCGACACGTCCGCAGCGGCCCGCGCGCTGGTTCGCGGACGCCTTCGAGATCGGCTCGATGGGCAGCCGCTGGACCTTCGTACGCTTCGAGTAGCGGGAGATCCGGGCGGTGCCGCTGTCGACCACGTGCCGGATCCCCGGGACGGTCAGGGATGTCTCTGCGACGTTCGTAGCGATCACGACCCGCCGTCCGGTGTGCGGCGCGAAGACGCGGTGCTGCTCGGCGACCGACAACCGCGCGTACAGCGGCAGCACCTCGGTGAACCGCAGCTGGCGTGCGGCGATGGCCTCGGAGGCATCGCGGATCTCGCGCTCACCCGAGCAGAACACGAGCACGTCACCGTCCCCGGAGGCCTGCAGCTCGACGACCGCATCGCAGATCGCCTCGGTGAGGTCGCGCTCGTCGGCGGGCGCAACCGGTCGCGCAGGGCGCGCGTCGTCTTCATCGGCGACGGCGCCGTCGTCACGTACGGGCCGGTAGCGGATCTCCACCGGATACGTACGGCCGGTCACCTCGACGATCGGGGCATTGAAGTGCTCGGCGAAGCGCGACGTGTCGATCGTGGCGCTGGTGACGATGACCTTGAGGTCAGGCCGTCTCGGCAGGAGCTGTTTCAGGTAGCCGAGCAGGAAGTCGATGTTCAGGCTCCGCTCGTGCGCCTCGTCGATGATGATCGTGTCGTAGGCGCGAAGCTCCTTGTCGTGCGAGATCTCCGCCAGCAGGATCCCGTCCGTCATCACCTTGACCTGAGTGGCCCGAGTGGTCTTGCGCGTGAACCGCACCTGGTAGCCGACGACGTCGCCCAGCTCTGTACGGGTCTCCTCCGCGATCCGCTCAGCGAGGGTGCGTGCGGCAATACGCCGGGGCTGCGTGTGGCCGATGCTGCGACGGCCGGCCAGCAGGCAGATCTTCGGCAGCTGCGTCGTCTTGCCTGATCCCGTCTCACCGGCGACCACCACGACCTGGCTGCTGAGCAGCGCCGCCGCGATGTCGGGCACCGCGGCGGCGATGGGCAGGTCGGGATCGACGACGAGGTACGGCTCCATGGCCGTCCCAGCCTACGGTCCCTCGCACGGGTCTAGCGTTCGCCTTATGGACGAGAGCCGAAGGTACGAAGTATTGCCGGGCAGTCATGGGAGCAGGGTCCTGGTCCGGGCCAGGGGAAGTGAGGTGCTGCGCATCCCTCGGATCAACCGCGGCACCGCCTTCACCGAGCAGCAGAGGCTCGACTTGGGGCTGGTTGGTCTGCTTCCCAGCGGCGTCACGCCGTTCGAGGGCCAGCTGCACCGGGCGTACCAGCAGTTCCAGTCGGCGAGCACCAACCTGGACAAGTTCACGTACCTCCAAGCTTTGAGGGACCGCAACACCGTGCTCTTCTACCGGCTGCTCTCCGACCACTTGCCCGAGATGATGCCGATCGTCTATACCCCGACGATCGGCGAGGCGATCCAGAACTTCAGCTGGGCTTACCACCAGCGGCTCCACGGCGTCTTTCTGTCCATCGACAAGCCCGACGCCGTGGAGGCTTCCCTCCTGGCCTTCGGTCGTAAGCCTGAGGACATCGACCTCGTCATCGTCACCGACAGCGAAGGCATCCTCGGTATCGGCGACCAGGGTGTGGGCGGGATCCAGATCTGCCTCGGCAAGAAGAGCCTGTACACCGCTGCGGCGGGGATCGACCCGAACCGGGCGATCCCCGTGGTCATCGACGTCGGTACGGACAACCTCGCGCTGCTGAACGACGAGGTGTACCTCGGCGAACGCCATTCGCGCGTGCGCGGCGAACGCTACGACGCCTTCATCGACCTGTTCGTCGACACCGTGACGCGTACCTTCCCTCACGCCATGATCCACTGGGAGGATTTCGGCGCCTCGAACGCCCACCGCATCCTGAAGCGCTATCGCGACCAGATCTGTACGTTCAACGACGACGTCCAGGGCACGGCCGCGGTCGTCGGCGCCGCTGCGCTCGCTGCCGTGAGGGCCAAGGACGAGCGGATGAGCGAGCAACGGGTCGTCATCTTCGGCGCCGGTACCGCCGGCGTGGGTGTCGCCGACCTCATGGTCGACCTCATGGTGGCCGAGGGGGTCGACCGAGAGGAGTGCCGCACGAGGTTCTGGTGCCTCAGCAGCCAAGGGCTGATCACTTCGGCCACGACGAAGATCCGCGACTTCCAGCAGCCCTACGCCCGCCCTGCGGACGAGGTGGCCGGGTGGGACGTCGCGAACCCGAGCAAGATCGGTCTTCTGGACGTGGTTCGCAACGTCGCGCCGACGATCCTGGTCGGCACCTCGGGGCAGGGCGGCGCTTTCACCGAGCGAATAGTCACAGAGATGGCGAGCCGCGTCGAGCGCCCCGTCATCATGCCCCTGTCCAATCCGACGGACCTTGCCGAGGCGCTGCCCGGTGACCTCCTGTCCTGGACCGACGGCCGCGCCCTGATCGCGACAGGGTCGCCGTTCGCGCCTGTCAGGCACGGGGACGTGACGTACACCATCGCTCAGTCCAACAACGCGCTCGTCTTCCCGGGTCTGGGACTGGGGGTCGCGGTGAGCAGGGCAACTCGCGTCAGCGATCGGATGATCGCGGCGGCCGCGCAGGCGCTGGCGTCGATCACGCAACCCACGAGACCGGGCGCCTCGCTGCTGCCGTCTGTCGACCGGCTGCGGATGGTCTCCGCGACCGTGGCCGTAGCCGTGGCGCGCGCCGCTGTCGAGGAGGGCCTGGCGGGTGGCGATCTCTCCGACCCCATCCAGCAGGTCTACGACGCGATGTGGCTTCCGGCCTACCCGGAGCTCATCATCGAGCAGGTCACCTGACGAGGCACACCGGGCACAACGAATGGGCGAGGATGCCGCGCAGCGGGCCGCCGAACGACATGCCGGTGACCGGGTGCGGATGGATGCCCAGTACGAGGAGGTCGATGGTGCCCGTCTGGTTGACCAGCTCCGCGATCGGCATGCCTTCTAGGATCTCGCCCTCGATCTCCACGTCCGGGTAGGTCTTGCGCAGCTCGTCGAGCATGGCGCCGAGGGCGGCCCTGGCCTTTGCGATCGACTCGGGTGTCGGCGTCGCCTTGAACGCGGCGAAGAAGCCGGTCGGCGCAGGGGCGACCACGTGTGCGACGACCAGTGCGCAGTCGCGGTCGTGCGCCTCGTGAAGCGCCCACTCGACCTGGCGCTTGGCCTTGTCGGGCGCGGTGACGGCCACGGCGATGCGCTTGTGGGCGCCTGTTCGACCGGGGGTCGAGGCGGCGGAGATCACGACGACGGGGCAGTGCGCGGAGCCGGCGAGGGAGAGGCTCGTGGAGCCGATGAACATCCGGTCCAGACCGCCGGCGGCGCGACGGCCCACGACGCACAGCTCGGCGCTCTCCGACAGATCGGCGAGCACCGCGGTGGGGTGTCCCATGAGCACCTCCGAGCGAACCCGCTCGGCCGGGAAGCCGTTGTCGGAGAGGAAGAGCTTCGCGACCGCCAGGGCCTCCTCGCCGACCGAGGACAGGATGGTCGGGTCGTAGACGACCCCCCACCCGCTGGTCAGTACGCCGTCATCGACGGCATGGACGAGCCAGATGTCATGTCCCGTCCGCTCCGCAGTGCCGAGCGCGTACATCACCGCCCGCATGGCATCGTCGGAGCCGTCGACGCCTACCAGAATGCGCGGCGGCGACGGCTTCTGGTCCTCAGCGAACTCCTCGGTACTCATGCCGGCAGCCTAGTCTTCGCGACGTTCACGCGGTCGACGTTGGGCGCATGAGGTCGGCTCCCACATCCGCCAGGAGATCGGCCACGGTCCGTACTGCTCGACGCGCATAGTGGTCCGGCCTGGCGAGCGCGACGATGGATCTTTGGGCGTTCACCCCTGACAAGGGACGAAGCACGGTCCCCGGATGGGGGCGAGTCGTGAAGCGCGGGAGCAGCGCCAGGCCCTCGCCCACGGCCACCATCGACTCGACGAGGCGGTTGTCCACGAGTCTCATGCGGCGCGTGAGCTGCTCGCCCGTGACGGCTTCCACCGCCAGCAGGACGCTGTCGAACGGGAATCCGGCCGGTACGGCAATCCAGGAGGTCCCTACGAGGTCCTCAGGATGGAGCTCAGCCTTGCTCGCGAGCGGGTGACCGGCGGGCAAGGCCACGTCGAGCGGTTCGCGGGCAAGAACGCGGCACACCAGCCCTTCCGCACCGGAGGGCACGTCACCGGTCAGGCTGTGGGCGATGACGAGGTCGTGGTCGAGGGTCTGCTGCGCGTACGCCTCCTCGGCCAGGTCGAAGTCCCGGACGTCGACGGTGATGCCCGAGCCTCGCAGACGCGTCATGAGGTGCGGCAGAAGTGCCTCCCCGGCGCTGGGCAGCGTGCCGATCGACACCCCTCCCCCAGGCTTCCCCAGCCGGGCCAGCAGCCGCCCCTCCACCTCGGCGAGTACCCGTCCGACCTCGTCGGCGCTCTCGGCGAGGAGTAGCCCTTCGGCAGTCAGCCGAAGTCCGCGCGACACGGGTTCGACGAGCTTGACGCCCAGCTCCCGCTCGGCCGTACGTAGCTGCTGGGACACAGCCGACGGCGTACGGTGCGTCGCCTCGGCGACGGCTGCGAGCGTGCCGCGCACCGCGATCTCCCTCAGCAGGAACAGATGACGTACTTCCATGTAGGCATCCTACATATCAGCGTCACCAGAATTCGCTTGTCCTTCACTATCATCGGGCCGCAGGCTAGGCACGTGCCAATCCGCCATGTCCTTGCCGCCGTATCCGTCGCCGTCATCTGGGGCGTCAACTTCCTAGCGATCCACGAGTCGCTGCAGCAGTTTCCACCGCTCTTCCTCGTCGCGCTCCGGTTCGGCCTGCTGGCGCTGCCCACGCTGCTCTTCGTGCCCCGCCCCAAGGTCCAGACACGTTGGCTGATCGGGTACGGGCTCGGCTTCGGCACGTTGCAGTTCATCGGCCTCTACCTCGGCATGGCCGCGGGCTTCCCGTCGGGTCTCGCGTCCCTCGTGCTCCAGTCGAGCGCGCCGTTCACCGTGGTCCTCGGCGCCCTCCTGCTGCGAGAGAAGGTCTCGGCACGGAGTGCGGTCGGCATCGCGGTGGCGGTCGGCGGCCTCGTCCTCGTCGGGATCGCGCGCGGGTCGGTCGGGAGCTGGTGGCCCTTCCTGCTCGTCGTCTTCGGCGGTTTCGGCTGGGCGCTCGGGAACCTCGCGACCCGCAAGGCTGCCGCGCCGAACCCGCTCCACCTGACGCTGTGGATGTCGGTCGTCCCTCCGCTACCGATGCTCGCGCTGTCGGTCGTCTTCGATGGCCCGCACCGGATCGGCACGGCGCTGGCCGGGTCGCTCTCCCCCGGCGCCGTACCGGCCTGGATCGGCCTCGCCTACACCGTGCTCATCGGCACGGTCGTGGGGTCGGGGCTGTGGGTCTGGCTGATGAGTCGCCACCCAGCAGGGCGGGTTGCCCCGTTCTCGATGCTGGTGCCCGTGACAGGGCTCTCCGCAGCGTGGCTGGCCCTCGGTGAAACGCCGCAGCCGCTAGAGCTCCTCGGAGGACTCGCGGTCATCGGCGGGGTGCTGTGGGCGAGCCTGCGTCGACCTCCCGCAGTCGCGCCACCCGCCATCGACGATCAGCCGAACGCGGAGACGGCGCGGCCGGTCAGCCTGTCGAACGCGATCCCGATGACGACCTCGTCGTGGCCCGCGATCCAGGCCCGCGGCGAGATGTCGCCCTCATAGATCGCCGCGTGCCCGTGGGCGAGCACCGACCAGCCGTTGCGGAGCTCTTCCGAGACGTCATCGACCTGGACGCTCACGCGCTCGCCGTGGGCGAGCCGCGCCAGCACGCCACTGCGTGACGTCTGGAAGACGAGCACGCCCGCATCGTCCACCTGGTACGACACGGGCAGTACGAGGACGTCGCCGGCCGTCGACACGAACCCGATGCGCGCGACGCTCCGCGAAGCGAGCAGGCGACGACACTCCTCGGGCTCGATCGTCTCGTCGTACCCGAGGTTCACAGGGCGGGCACCTCCGCGCCGAGGTTCCAGCCGCGCACCTCGGGCAGATCCTCGAGGTGCTCGAAGATGTACGCCTCGTGCCTCTGGAGCTGCGACATGCAGTACTCGCGGAGATCCTCCGCTCCGGCCGGGGCCACGTGCGCGTTGTTCAGCGCATCCAGCACGAGGTGGTAGCGCGAGGCACGGTTGCGCACGACCATGTCGAACGGCGTCGTGGTCGTACCCTCCTCGATGAACCCGCGCACGCGGAACCGGTCGGCGTCCGGACGACCGTGCACGAGCTGGTGGATCGCGCCCGGGTAGCCGTGGAACGCGAACACGACGTCCTTCGTGTCGGTGAACAGCTCACGGAAGTACGTCTCGGTCATGCCGTGCGGGTGGTCCTTGGGACGGCGGAGCGCCATGAGGTCGACGACGTTCACGACACGTACGCGCAGGGCCGGCAGACGGGTCCGCAGGAGCTCGGCGGCGGCGACCGTCTCCATCGTCATGATGTCGCCCGCGCATGCCAGCACGATGTCGGGGTCCCCAGGACCTTCGGGCGTCCCCGCCCACTGCCAGATCGAGGCGCCGCGGGTGCAGTGCTCGATCGCCTCGTCCATCGACAACCACTGAGGCTGAGGCTGCTTGTCGATGACGATGAGGTTGACGTACGACTTCGACTTGAAGCAGTGGTCGGCCACGGACAGCAGGCAGTTGGCGTCCGGCGGCAGGTAGATCCGGACGACGTCGCTGCGCTGGTTGAGGACCACCTGGATGAGGCCGGGTCCCTGGTGGCTGAAGCCGTTGTGGTCGTTGCGCCACGCGGTGGAGCTCAGCAGGATGTTGAGGCTGGGTACCTTGGCACGCCACGGCAGAACGCTCGCCTCTTGGAGCCACTTGGCGTGCTGCACCGTCTGCGAGGCGGACACCATCGAGAACGCCTCGTACGTGGCGAACAGCCCGTGCCGCCCGGTCAGCGTGTACGCCTCGAGCCACCCGTGGCAGTTGTGCTCGCTGAGCACCTCCATCACGCGACCCGACTGGCTGAGCTTCACGTCGCCGGGCTCCAGGCCCTCCATCCAGGCACGGTCGGAGACGTCGAAGACCGCGCCCACCCTGTTCGAGTTCGCCTCGTCCGGGGAGAACAGCCGGAAGTTGTCCGGGTTCCGCTCGTACGCAGCCTTCATCAGCTCGCCGAGCACGCGCGTCGACTCGACCTTCTCCGTGGCCCGCTTCTCGACCGGTACGCCGAGCTCCCGGAAGTCGGGCAGGTCGAGGGGAACGCTCAGCACACCCCCGTTGGCGTGGGGCGTGCCGGACATCGACATCGGCTTCTCGGGGTTCGCCTGGAGCACCAGGTCGACGAAGTGCCCGTCGTCGTCGAACAGCTCCTCGGGCCGGTAGGACTTCATCCATGCCTCGAGCATCGCCAGGTGCTCGGGGTTCTCCTTCACGCCGGACAGCGGCACCTGATGCGCGCGCCACGTGCCTTCGATCTGAACGCCGTCGACCACATCGGGCCCGGTCCAGCCCTTCGGCGAGCGGAAGATGATCAGGGGCCAGCGGGGCCGTCCGGCCGGCGCCGACCCGTCGCGGGCGGCGGAGACGATGCCCTGGATCGTGTCGTACGCGTTCGACAACGCCTCAGCGAACCGGAAGTGCATGCCGGGCAGGTCGTCGCCCTCGACCCAGATCACCTCGTAGCCGTGGCCCTCGAAGAGCTTCTCGACCTCGTCGTGGGGCTTGCGCGCCAGCACGGTCGGGGCGGCGATCTTCGCGCCGTTCAGGTGCAGCACGGGCAGTACGGGGCCGTCGTGGGCCGGGTTGAGGAACGAGATCCCCTTCCAGGAGCCCTCGAGCGGCCCGGTCTCGGCCTCACCGTCGCCGACCACGGCCACCGTCAGGAGATCGGGGTTGTCGAATGCCGCGCCGAACGCGTGGATCATCGCGTAGCCGAGCTCGCCCCCCTCGTGGATCGAGCCGGGCGTGGTCACCGACACGTGCGACGGGATGCCGCCGGGCGCGGAGAACTGGCGGAAGAACGTCAGCAGACCGTGCTCGTCATAGGTGATGTGGGGGTACGCGTCGGCGTAGGTCTCCTCCAGGTACGAGGCGCCCACCAGCGCGGGGCCGCCGTGGCCGGGGCCGGTGATGAACAGACACTTCTGGCCCGTGTGGCGGATCAGCCGCGAGACGTGGGTGTAGATGAACGCGAGGCCGGGCGAGGTCCCCCAGTGGCCCAGGAGCCGGGGCTTGATGTGCTCAGGGCGCAACGGCTCGCGGAGCAGCGGGTTGGCCATGAGGTAGATCTGGCCGACGGTCAGGTAGTTGTTCGCTCGCCACCA